>JAYVOY010000250.1:0-6620 GCA_043757645.1 Verrucomicrobiota bacterium | reverse complement strand
CGGCCAAGCGGGCGTTGCAAATTCTCTCAGCGCGAGCGGCGCCACAATTCGCCGCGCCGCGTTTTCCGCCGGTTTTTCGCGATGCCCCACCACCCACGTCGGCGCGCCGTAGAGCACTTCGAGATTCACCGGCACGCCCTCCGCGATCAGTTGCCCCAGCCATCGCAGCGCCTGCGCCACACCGCCCGCGCGCGCCACGCACGCCGACCGCGCCAGATGCGGACGCCCCTCGAGAATGCGCCCGATCATCCGGCTGCACGAACTGCCCGGACCCATTTCCAAAAACAACCGCGCGCCATCCGCGTACGCCGCGTTCACAGTTTTCTGAAAATCCAATCCCCCGAGCGCCTGCGCCAAAATCGAATCCGCCGCCGTCTCGCGCGTGACCGCGTACGCGCGCCCCCACGCCCCGCTGTAAAAACGCACGCCCGCCGGTGCCTGCGTGGGAAACAAATGCAACTCGCGATACGCCTCCGCCACCGGCTGCGCGACCTCGCAATGCACCGTCGTCACCCCCGCGATCGGAAACCACTGGCAGCCCAAATCCGCCACCACGCGCCCAACCTCCGCCAGATCGCCGCCGATCACGCATTCGCCCGGCGTGTTCACGATCAGCAAATACACGCGCCGCCGCCCCGCCAGCGCGGCCCGCACCACGTCCGCGGGCCGGTCCACCACGCCGAGCCGCCACTCGACCGCCTCGCCTTCCGGCAACTTCCACGCGACCCGCGCCGCGCGGCATTCGCCCGCCAGTTCGCGCGTGAACAGTGTCGAGCCTTCCATCCGCCGCAGCATCTCATCGCGCGCCGCCCACGCCCGCAGCGAGAACAGCCCCGCCGTTTCGCCGAGGCTATAACCAATCACCGCGCGCGGCTCGACCCCCAGCGCGCGCGCCCAATCGCTGAACAAAGTCCCCGTCGCGACCTGCCCGAAAATCATCACGTGATGATCCCGCTGAATCGCCTCCAACGACGCGCCGCCCCAAAACCAATCGCCCACCAACTGCGTCGCCAGCCGCTCGTTCTCGCGATCCTGCGCGCGCAAAATCTCCGGCCACTGCACGCCCAATTCGCGCCCCATGTCCGCGAAATGATTTCCCGAACCCGGAAACACAAACGCCACCTCGCCCGCGGCTGCGAGCGGTGTCGGGGAATAAAACATCCTCTCCGCCTCCGCCCGCCCGCCGCGCGAGGTCAGCGCCGCCGCTTCCTCCATTCGTTCCGTCAACGCCTGCGCCGCGCCCGCCGCCAACCGCGCCAACTCCAGCGAATCCCGCGCGACCAACACGACGCGCCGCGCCGCGTTCGCAAAATGCGTTTTCTCCCGCGCCCACCAGCGCCGCGCCGTCGCCTCAATCGCCGCGCCATTCGCCGCGCGCGCAAACTCCGCCAGTCGCCGCAACACCTTCACCACCTCGTCCACCTCACCCGCCGCCGCGACAAACAACGCCTCCTCCCGCGCGCCCAACGGCTGCCGCCGCTCCCGCCGCACGCGCTCCGAGTCCTGCCCCTCGCACGCCTCGAGCACGACGTGAACCGAATTCCCGTCGAACCCAAACCCGCCCACCACCGCGCGCCGCGGCCCCGCGATCCGATCGCGCAACCAATACCGCGCCGTCTCCGGCTGCTGCAAAAGGCCCGCCGACCAGGGGTTTTCTCCCGTTCCATTCCGCGCGGCAAAATCCGCCGGCGCGAGAATCTCCTGATACAAACTCAGCGCCGCCTTCACCACCGACACCAAGCCCGACGCCGCGCCCGTGTGGCCCACGCGCGTTTTCGTCCGCCCCAAAACGTGTGCCGCCGGCGCGGTCGCCGCACTCGTCGCGGCGGTCGTGGTAGCGCCTTCCCCGCGCAGCAACGCCGCCAGCACCGCCGCCTCAAAATTCTCCTCCGCCAAATCCCCGCTCGCATTCGCCTCGATCAACCGCACCTCCGCCGCCGCCACACCCGCGTCCGCCAGCGCGCGCTCCCCCGACCTCACGCACGCCGACGCCGCAGGCACGGCACCAACCAGTCCGCCCGCCGTCGCCATTCCCACGCCGCGCAAAATTCCGTACACACGATTTCCATCGCGCCGCGCGTCCTCGAGCCGCTTCAACACCAGCGCCACCGCGCCCTCGCCCGGCACCGCGCCCGCCGCACCGAGTTCCGTCGCGAACTGCCGGTGCGCCGCCGCCCCCGCCAGCGCGCGCGGATCACCCGCGAGTTCGACACCGCCCACGAGCGCCGTGTCGAGTTCGCGCTGTTGCAGCGCGCGCACCGCCACCGCCAGCGCGTGCAGCCCCGACGTGTCCTCGCTCGAAATTGTGTGACACGGCCCGCCCAGCCGAAACTCCCGCGCGAGCCGGCTCGCCACGATCCCGCCCAGCGCGCCCATCGTGCGGTTCGCATTCAGCGCCGGCCCCGCCGCCGCGCGCAGTTCCGCGACCCAGCGCGCGAATTCCTCCGCCGATAATTCCAGCCCCAATTCCCGCGCCCACTCGCGCGCGTGGTGCTGCATCGACCAGCGGAAATGAAAATTCGTCGTCGCCAAATCCAGCGCGATGCCGACGAACACGCCCGTGCGCAACCGATCCCACTCGCCCAATTCCGCGTCCGCGAACGCGCCCGCCGCCGCCTGCAACATCAGCAACTGCTGCGGCAACATTTCCTCCAACTCCCTCGGCGGAATGCGAAACCGATCAATGGGGACGGCCACTTCGTCGAGGTAGAAGCCCGGCACCGTCGCCGAACTCACCACGCCGCGACCCACGCCAAACGCCGCCCGCTCCGTCGTCGGCTCGACCGCCGCGCCGCCGCCGAGCACGCGCTCCTGAAATTCCCGCAAGTCGCGCCACGGCCCCACGCACGCCTCCATCCCCACAATCGCAATCGGCGCACGCTCACCCGCCGCGCTCGACGGCGAGTTCACCACCACCGCGCCCGCCGCCGCCTTCGCCGCGACTGGCGCGTATTCCTCGACCAGCACGTGCGCATTAATTCCACCGAAGCCAAACGCGCTCACCGCCGCGCGCCGCGGCACATCCTCCGCGCGCCGCCGCCACGGTTGCGCCGTGGATAAAATTTGAAACGGGCTTTCCGCCAGTGGAATTTTCCCCGCCGCCTTTTCAAAATTCGGCACCGGCGGCAGCGTCTCGTGCCGCAGCGCGAGCAGCACCTTGATCAGTCCCGCCGCGCCCGCGCCCGTGAGCAAATGCCCGACGTTCGCCTTCACCGCACCGAGCGCGCACTGCCCGACGCGCCACCGCGACTCGCCCCACAACCGCCGCAAACTTTCGAACTCCACCGCGTCGCCCACGGGCGTCCCCGTCGCGTGGCACTCGATGAGATCGACGCTCTCCGGTGCCCAGCCCGCTTGCGCGTAAGCGGCCTTCATCGCGCGCAACTGCCCCTCCGAA
Organism: Verrucomicrobiota bacterium; assembly: GCA_043757645.1. Classification (GTDB taxonomy): domain Bacteria; phylum Verrucomicrobiota; class Verrucomicrobiia; order Limisphaerales; family BJHT01; genus BJHT01. The sequence goes on along the minus strand of JAYVOY010000250.1, from coordinate 3,223 downwards.
CTCGGCGCGAGCAGATTGCCCTCGATGTCGTTGGAAAGCCCGATGCCGCGAATCAATCCGTGAATGCAATCGCCCGCCGCCTCCGCGTCCGCGAGCCGTTTCAAAACCAAAACCCCCGCGCCTTCGCCGACCACAAGGCCGTTGCCCCGCGCATCGAACGGCGCGCAACGCCCCGTCGGCGACAGCGCGCGCAACTGCGAAAAACCCATCTGCGTGTAGAGCGAATCCGGCCGCGACAAACCGCCCGTCAGCATCGCGTCCGCGCGCCCCGCGAGCAGTTCATCGCACGCCAGCTTGAGCGCGTAGAGCGACGACGCGCACGCCGCGTCGAGCGTGAACGCCCCGCCGCCCAAGCCCAGCGCCCGCGCCAGCACGCCCGCGGGCAGGCCCGCGACGTAGCGGTTCAACGGGTCCGTGGAATTTTTTTTCGCCGCCGCGCCGCGCCGTTCCCCGCCGCGCGCGGCGAACAATTTCTCCTCGAACGCGGGCAGCAAAACCTCCTCGGCGAACGCGGAGACACTTTCCGTCGGCAACGCGATGTTGCCGAGGATCACGCCCACGCGCCCGCGATTCACCGCCGCCGTTTTCGCGTCGCGCCACGCCTGCCGCCCCGCGTGCAGCAGCAGATGAAACATCGGGTCGAGCCTCGGCAACAAATCCGCGGGCAGATCGAGACCGTCGGGATCCAAAGTGAAGCCCTCGATGAAACACGCGCGCGTCGTGTAAACCTTGTCCGGCGCGGAGCCGCGCGGATCAAGCACGTCCTCGGGCCGCAAACTCCAGCGGCCCGCCGGCACTTCGCGCGCCGTGTCGCGGGCCGTCCGCAGATTTTCCCAAAACGCGTCGAGCGTGGGTGAACCCGGAAAAATGCCGCCGATCCCGACGATCGCGACGGGCTGCGCAAACTTCATGCGGACTCCGCGAGGCCGTTGCGCCGGAAGGCCTCGGCCAGCGCGGGATCGATCACGCACTCGTAACCCTCCATCCGCGCGACCACGCCGCCAGCCGCGTCGAGGAACTCAATGTCCGCCGTCGCGCGCTGCGCGGTCGCCTGCGTCACGCGCGCCACCACCCGCACGCCCGCGCGCGGGAAGCGCGCCACGAACTGCCGATACCGCGCCGCCGCGCACGGCAGCGACGCCGCGTGCCGCTCGGCGAGCGTCCAGAGAATCAGCAATTGGAAACTCACATCCAGCGCGAGCGGATCCGCGATCCAACTTCCGCGCAGCGGATTCGCCACCCACGCCTTCGGTGCCGGCGCTGTCTTCACGCGCGCCGCAATTCCCGCGGGTCCGCACGCCTCGACCGCTTCGATGCCTTGAAAATCCGGGCCGTGGAACAACGCCTCCGCGCCGTACCAACCGCCCTTCGCCCACGTCTCGCCGGTGATCCGCACCGCGCCGGACTGCGCTTTCGGCGCGGCCGCGCGCTCGCCCAAAATGAGGCGCGCCCGCGCGTGCAGCACCGGTTTCTCGCGTTCGCCGCCAACGAGTTCCATCACGACCACCGTGTGCGCGCCCTCGCGTTGCGGCGCTTGCGCGAGCACGCGCAGCGACGCCGCGCGATCCGCGTCGAGCCGCACGCCTTTGAAAACCCGCAAATCATCGAACCCGCAAAACGCCAACCCCGGATGACAATGCAGCGCCCCATGCGCGAGCCACTCGATAATCAACGCCACCGGAAAAACCGCGCGCCCATCGAGCACGTGCGACCTGAGACACGGCACCTGCGCGACGCTCAATTCACGCTCGAAGGCAACGGTCATCGCCGTCGTCGTCGCAGTCGCCGGAGTTTCTGCGGGCACATTTGCGCTGGTGGGAATTGCCGCTGAACCCCCCGCGGGAATCGCCGCCGCCTGCCCGTCCAGCGGCGCGAGCACGACCATTTCCACCGGCGACAAACTTGTGAACGGCGCGGACAATTCGCGCACCAACAACTCCGCGCCCGCCGCCGTTTCGATCACGCCCACGCCCTCCTGCGCGAACACGCGCCGCAGCGCCGGCGTGACCATGCCGCCATTCCACGGCCCCCAATTCATCGCGAGCACGCGGCACTCGGGACGCCGCCGCGCCTCGGCCTGCGCGAGCTTGTTCAACACTTCGTTCGCCATCGCGTAGTCCACCTGCCCGACGCGGCCGAAGCGCGCCGTCGAGGACGAGAACATCACCAGACACCGCAACTCATCGTGCGTCAGCGCCGCGAGCAACCCCTCCGCGCCGGAGACTTTCGTGCTCCACACCTGCTCGAATTGCGCCGCCGTTTTGTCCTCAATCCGTTTGTCCGCCAGCACACCCGCGCCGTGAATCAAGCCGCGAATCGGCCCGAACTCGTGGCGCAATTCGTTGAGCAACGCGCCGATTTGCCGCGCGTCGCGCACGTCGAGCGAGCGATACAACACCGTGGCCCCGGCGGCTTTCATGCGTGCGAGGTTGCGCAGAATTTCGCGGTTCGCCATCGCCCGGCGGAATTGCGCCTCGACCGTCTTCGGCGTCGCGGGACCGCTCACGCGCGCGTGAATCGCCTGCTTGATCTCCGCCTCGTCCGACAACGCCGCGAGCCATTCCGGCTCGGCCTCGGGCGCGGGACTGCGACCCAGCAACACGAGCGTCGGCTGAAACGCCCGCGCCAAACCAAGCGCCACCTCCGCCGTCACGCCGCGACTGCCGCCCGTCACCACCACCACGTCGCCGCTCTGCAACACCGTCGCGTCCGTCGCCAGCGTGGGCGCGGACGCATCGTTCAATTCCAAACCGAACCGCGCGTCGCGCGTCACGCCCACTTCCGCCGGTCCAACGCGCAACGCCTCGTCGGCAATCGCCTCCGCCGCCGCGGCGACTTCGACCTCGCCCGCAAGATCCACGGCCTTCGCCGTCACCTCGGGCCATTCGCGGCCCGCGGTTTTCGCGAGGCCCGCCAAGCCGCCGCTCAACGCGCCGTCGAAATTTCCCGTGAAACCAAACCGCCCATCGAGCCGCGACACCGTGACCAGCAACGCCGCGTTTGCGCGACCTGCGCGGCGTAACGGCGCAGCGCACGCCTGCACCGCGAGGAACGCCGATTTCAAAAACGCCTCGTCACAATTTTTCGCCGGGGCCAAAACGATCAATCCCGCCAACGCGTCGCCCTCCGCGCTCACCCGCGCCGCAACCGCCGTCGCCGCCACCACACGCGCCGTGAGGCCGCGCCGCGTGAGGTTCGCCGCCACCGCCGCCGCGAGACTGCC
>JAYVOY010000249.1:0-6629 GCA_043757645.1 Verrucomicrobiota bacterium | reverse complement strand
TTGGGGGCCTGATTTCAGAGGGCGGCCCGGCGCGCGCGGAGCGACGCGCCCTACCCACGTTGGGCCATCCGGACAGCAACAGTGGCAAGATGCACCCGAAAGTCCGCGGGGGCCAATTGTCCGCGCGCTTTTGGTTCCCGATTCAGTGAGCATTTGGGGCCGCGGAAAATCCGCGCGTTCGCCCCGCTGGGACGGTGTGAGCCGCCGGGACGGCGGCGCTCCTACTGCATCGTTCCGGCTTAACAGTTCGCAGATTCTTCGCCGCCCGTCTTCATCGGCAACCATGCCGCCGGACCGCCGCCGTCTCGGCGGCTCACACCGTTCAAACGGAGAAATCGTGGGGATTGCCCGGCGCCGAGAAAATTCACGGGCTGGCAAGCCAAAGTTTGAGTGTGATTCGCCGTCGCGGGCTGCCCACGCCGTGAGCCGCCGAGCCGGCGCCGCTCCATCAATTGTCGCGTCTTCATCCGCGTTATCCGCGTTATCCGCGGTTAAAAAAACTCACTCCCCGCCCTCAATAATCCGAGATCGACCCATCCGGCAGCTTGCTCCCCGGCCAGCGATACGACTGCGGTTTCGCTGCTTCCTCGATCAACTTCGCCTCGTCGATCTCGACGCCCAGTCCCGGCCCCGGCGGCAGCGCGATGTAACCGTCCTTGTCCATCTGCCAGTCCACCCGCGCGATGTTTTTCGGATTGAAGCCCTGATTGTCGGGATAAAATTCGTGGATCAAAAACAGCGGCGTCGCCGCAATCGCGTGCATGCTCGCCGCGATCCCGAGATTGCTCGCCGTGCAATGCGGCGCGAGCGGCACATGATACGCCTCCGCCAGCGTCGCGATCTTCCGCATCTGGCTGATCCCGCCCGTGTGGCAGCAATCCGGCTGCAAAATATCCAGGCACCGCTCCTGCAAATACGGGATCATCCCCCAGATCGTGCGGTCGCGTTCGCCCGCCGCGAGCGGGATTTTGATGTGCTGTTTGAGCCGCTTGAAAACCTCAATGTTTCCGGGCACCGCCGGCTCCTCGAGGAACAACAAATCATACGGCTGAATCGCCGCCGCCACTTGCAGCAGCGTCGCCGGCGGCAGCGCGCAATGCGCGTCGAACATCACCGCGCCATCCGGCCCGACCTTTTCCCGCGCGGCCTTGATGCGCTCCACGACGAGCTGCACATCCACCGGCCCGCTCGAATGCTCGAACACTTTCGGCGCCGGAATCTTGATCGCCTTGGCCGTGTGATAAACGCGGATTTTGTCGCGCACCGGCCCGCCGAGGAGCCGATACACCGGCACGCCGTGCAACTTCCCCGTGATGTCCCACAACGCCATGTCAATCGCCGCGAGCGTGTGAACCAGAAACGCCCCGCTGCGAATGTTCCGATGCGCGCGAAAAATCTTCTGCCACAAATACTCGATGCGCGTCGGGTTCTCGCCGTCGAGCAGCTCGAACAACGACTCGACCAGCACCTTCGCCACCCTCGGGTCCACCGCCTTGATGTCGCCCCAGCCCGACACGCCCTGATTGGTGTCGATCTTGATGAAGACATTCGGGTTCACCCACCGCGCCGTGAGCTTCGTGATGCGAATCGCCGAAGCCTTGTCCGCGACTTGCACCGCCGGATTCCGCTCCGCCCCGAGCGCCTCCTGCGCCAGCGCAAAACCCGCCGCCGCCGCAGCAGTGGTAAAAAAATCACGTCGGCCCAGCAGCGTGGAATTCATGCCCCACTTCCATCACAACGCGCGCCCCATTGCAAGCCGGGCGGGCGCGCCGGATCGGAGATCGGCGCGCCGGGGTTTTGCGGCGGTGCCTTCCGCGCCGGAGGCGCGCCGCAGGAAATTAGCTGGGGGCAAGTCCCGCAGCGCGGGACGCGGCCCCCGGACCGTTGCGCCCGATGCGGCCTGCCCCAGCGGGGCATCGGAGAATTTTGGCGCGGCGATGTTCGCGCTGGACCTCGACTCTCGACTCTCGGCTCCGCGCGCTCCGTTTCCTTCGGTGCCCCGCTGGGGCAGGTGGTTTTTGCGGGCGGGTCCGGGGGCTGCATCCGCTGGCGCGGATTGGCCCCCGGCTAATTTCCTGCGGCGCGCCTCCGGCGCGGAGACGGTGCGTGCGCCGTGATTATTTTTGAGCGATCGCGAGCGGAGCGTGGGTAGGGCGCGTCACTCCGTGCGCGCCGGGGTGGGGCGGGTGAGTCGTGGGGGAATTTATTGTGCGCGGTGCGGCGGACGGTGCCGCGGCGGGCAGAGGACTGCCCGCCCTACCAAGGCTCAACTCTCAGCCCTTCGCGACGTTCGCTCATGACGCTGGTGCGGTTAATTTGGTCCTGAAACTCCTCGGTTCTTCTGGCCGCGATGCTCGTGCTGACGACCGTTGGTTCGACGAGATTTTTGCAGAGGCGAGGACGCCTTCAATAATCCGCGATGCTCCCATCCTTCAACCGTCCGTAGGTGGGCCATTTGTATTGGCCCTTGGTTTCTACGGATAATTCGTCGAGCGCCTTTTCGTCGATCTCCACGCCGAGGCCGGGGCCGGGCGGGAGGGCGATGTAACCGTCCTTCACCTCGAAGGGGCAGCGGATGGCGTCCTTCTCCTTGTGATTGAAAAAATAGCACTCGTGAATGAGGAACAACGGCACCGCCGCAATCGCATGCAGACTCCCCGCGATGCCGAGCAGCGTGTTCGTGCAATGCGGCGCGAGCGGCGTGTGGAACGCCTCGCCGAGCGTCGCGATTTTGATCATCTGCGTGATGCCGCCGCTGTGGCTCACGTCGGGTTGCAAAATGTCCAAACACTTTTCCTGCAAATACGGAATGAACTCCCAGATCGTCCGGTCACGCTCGCCCGCCGCAAACGGAATCGGAATCGCCGCCTTGAGCCGCTTGAACACCTCGATGTTTCCGGGCACCGCCGGCTCCTCGAGAAACAAAATGTCGTAAGGCTTAATCGCCGCGGCGAATTGAATCAGCGTCGCCGGCGGCACCGCGCAGTGCGCGTCGAACATCACCGTGCCGTCCGGCCCGACCATCTCGCGCGCGGACTTGACCATGTGAACCATCTTCTCGATGTCCGGCGGATTGCCCGAATGCTCGAAGACGCCGCCGGGCGGGGCCTTGTGCGCCTTGGCGTGCGAGTAGTAGCGGATTTTGTCGCGCACCGGCCCGCCGAGCAGCCGATAAACGGGCACGCCGTGGAGCTTGCCCGCGATGTCCCACAACGCCATGTCGATGGCGGAAATGATGTGCACCATGAACGGGCCGCCGCGAATGTCGCGATGCGAGCGATAGAGTTTTTGCCAGAGATATTCGATGCGCGTCGGGTTCTCGTCCTTGAGCAACTCGAAGAGCGACCGCGCGAGTTCCGCGCCGACCTGCGGCTCGATCCCCGCCGTCTCGCCCCAGCCGAAGATGCCCTGATTGGTCTCGATCTTGATGTAGATGTTGCCCTTCACCGGCACCGCCTTGAGCGACTTGATGCGAATGGCGGAAGCCTTGTCCGCGACGACCGCCGCGGGATTTTCCGCGCCGAGACAATCCTGGACAATGCCCATGCCGACGGCGGCCCAACCCGCCGCGGCGACGAAATCGCGGCGACTGGCGCGGACGTTGAAGGGAGCCGTCGCGGCAACGCGGGACGGCGGGGAAGAGTTTTTTGGCGATGCGTTCATGGGTGGCGTGTTTGTAGCGGAACAGCGGGCGAATGGCAGGGATTTTTTTCGCGCGCCGCGTCGGCAGGGCCGTCGCTGCGCGCGGCCTCGTTCCCTGTTCATCCCCCAGAAAAACGAGGTGGATTGGGGAACGAGGCCTTGCACAGCAAGGCCCTACCTTGCCCGCGGCGCGCTTCACCGCCACGCGTGTTTACGGCCCCGACTTCCCCTTCATCCGGTAATACGCCCGAAACCCGAAGAAAAACACCGCGACACACGCCACCTTCATCGCGAGCAACCACAGCGGACGCCACCACGCGCCCGTCTGCGCCTCGATCAAATCGGAAATGCCGAACACGAAAAACGCCCCCGCCAGCGTGGAAAAAATCCGCCGCAACCGTCCGTCCACCCGCCACGCCTTCGCCACCAAGACCAGCGCGACCGCGAACCACACGCCGGCCTCGATGAGGTTTCCATTCTTCTCAAGGTCGTCCATAGCGCGAAGTGAAACCCGCCCCGAACTCCGAGGCAACGATTGCGAGTGGCGCAGCCGCCCGGGGAGCGCACGCCGCTGGCGTGCCGTTTTCGGCGGCCCGCCGAAAACCTCGTTCCACTAACTTTTCTGCGCGGAGAAGAAAGTTAGAACTGGGACACGATGGTTGGTGCGGACCGCCCAAAACAACACGCCGGACACGCGCGCTCCGCCGCGCCGGTGCGTGCGATCACAGCACCGCTGCTTCGGAGTTCGGGTTGAAAGACGCGTGGATTTCGCTCGCGCGGATTTGGAATCACTCGCTAGCATCCCCCCGCTCGTTTTCCAGTTTTGTTTTGTGCCCATGCCTCCTTTGTTGCGCCGCCTCGTCATCGCCGGTTGTTTTTCGCTTTGGTTTTGCGCGGGCGGCGTTGCCTCCGCGGATGATTGGCCGCAGTGGCGCGGGCCGGATCGCTCCGGGGTGTCGCGCGAGACGGGGTTGTTGAAGCAGTGGCCGAATGGCGGGCCGAAGCGGTTGTGGATGTTTCGCGAGGCGGGCGTGGGTTATTCCGGTTTCGCGGTGGTGGGGGGAATGCTGTTCACGATGGGCGCGCGCGACGGGATCGAATCGCTGCTCGCGCTGGATGCGGAAAGCGGCGCGTTGTTGTGGAGCGCGGATCTCGGGCCGCAGTTGCGCAACGCGTGGGGCGATGGTCCGCGCGGCACGCCGGCGGTGGATTGCGACCGCGTGTTCGCGTTGAGCGGCGCGGGGAATCTGGCGTGCGTGGACACTTCCGAGGGGAAAATTCTGTGGAGCAAATCCATGCAGGAGTTTGGCGGCAAACAGCCGAACTGGGGTTACGCCGAATCGTTGTTGCTCGATGGCACGCGCGTGTTGTGTACGCCCGGCGGCGCGAAGGGGGCGATCGTCGCGCTGGATAAATTGAGCGGGGATATTTTGTGGCAATCAAAGGGCTTCACCGACGCGGCGCAGTATTCCTCGATCATCGCGGCCAATGTCAGCGGCAAAACACAGTACGTTCAAGTCAGTTTGGGGAACGTCGTCGGGGTGGCGGCGGAGTCGGGCGACGTGCTGTGGCAGGCGAAGTGGGCGGGCAAGGTGGCGGTGATTCCGACGCCGGTTTATCAGGACGGGATGGTCTATCTCACCTCGGGTTACGCCGCGGGTTGCGAGTTGCTGAAGATCGACACGGGCGGCACGCCGACGGGGGTGTATCGCAACGTGATGATGAAAAACCAGCACGGTGGCGTGGTGTTGTGCGGCGGCAATATTTACGGCTATTCGGACGGCGCGGGCTGGATGTGCCAGGAATTCAAGACGGGCAAGGTGTTGTGGACGGAGCGCGCGAAGCTGGGCAAAGGCTCGCTCACGTGCGCCGAGGGGATGCTCTATTGCCTCGACGAGGCGAGCGGAAATCTCGTGCTGGCGGAGGCGTCAGCGCAGCGTTGGCAGGAGCAGGGCCGCTTCCGGCTCGCGCCGCAATCCACGCAACGCAGCTCGCAGGGAAAAATCTGGACGCATCCGGTGGTGTCGAGCGGGCGGCTGTATCTGCGCGATCAGGAGATGGTTTTCTGCTACGACATTCGGAAGCGGTGAGCGGGGAAAAGCTCAAAACTCCAGGGAAGAATCCGGATACAGTTCACAATTGCAGGTTAACCCGAACTCCGCAGTGGAGGTTTGGGGCCCGTTGGAGCGCGGCCCTCCGGGCCGCAGCAGCCCCGCGTGCGGGGTGAGCGTGAGATGTTTATCGCGCCTCCGACAGGAGATGCCGCTGCGGGCGGGACGCCCGCGCTCCGTTCCGGGAGGCCCCGAACTTGGAGCTTACCCGCCCGGTGCTTGTCTCCGCGGGAAGGGTTGCTAGCTTTCGCCTGCTCGCGCCGCAAATCGCTGTGGTGTCAGCCATCATTTCATGCGCAAATTCATTTCAATTTGGGTCGCGGCGGCGGTGGCGGCGGTGGTTTTGTTAAGTGCGTCCGTCGGCACCGTGCTGGGACAGAACGGCGACAAGGGCGGCGAGAAACAAGTTGCCCGCGTGCCAAAGGAAAAAATTCCACCCGCCCCGGTGCTGCCGCCGAACGAGGCGGTGAAGACTTTCAAACTGCCGCCCGGTTTTCACATCGAGATCGTCGCCAGCGAGCCGCTGGTCGAGACCCCCATCGCGATGCAGTGGGATGCGGACGGTCGGCTGTGGGTGGTCGAGATGCGCGGGTTCATGCCGAACCCGGAGGGCCGCGGCGAGACGGAACCCGTGGGTCGCATCTCGGTCCTCGAGGACACCGACGGCGACGGGCGCATGGACCAGAAAACGATCTTCCTCGACAGCCTCGTCCTGCCGCGCGCGCTGTGTCTGGCGCATGGCGGCGTACTTGTGTGCGCGCCCCCGGAGCTGGCGTTTTATCCCATTGAACCGGGTCTAAAACCCGGCGCGCGCGTCGTGGTGGCGAAGGATTACGCGACGGCCGGCGATCCCGCGCGCGGCAAGGGGATGAACCC
>JAYVOY010000248.1:0-6643 GCA_043757645.1 Verrucomicrobiota bacterium | reverse complement strand
GGCGCCGGAGAAAAAATATCCGCTCGTGCTTTTTCTCCACGGCGCGGGCGAACGCGGCACCAACAACGCCGCGCAACTTCAGCACGGCTGCAAACTTTATCTCGAACCCGCGAACCGCGAAAAATTCCCCTGCTACGTCATCGCGCCGCAATGCCCCGCCAACAAACAGTGGGTGGATATGCCCTGGGGCGCGGACCGCGGCACGCAACCCGCGCAGCCCAGCGCGCCGCTGCAACTCGTCCGCGAACTCCTCGACGCGCTGCCGCAGGAACTCGCGATCGACCCTCAGCGCGTTTACGTCACGGGCCTGAGCATGGGTGGTTACGGCACGTGGGATTTGGTCACGCGCTTTCCCGAGCGTTTCGCCGCGGGCGCGCCGGTCTGCGGTGGGGGCGATGAAACGGCCGCGCCGCGCGCCGCGAAAGTTCCCCTCTGGGCCTTTCACTCCGATGACGACGGCGTGGTGAAGGTCACGCGCACCCGCAACATGATTGCCGCCATTCGCGCCGCGGGTGGTGCGCCAAGATATTTCGAGTACTTCGGACTCGGCCACGGCTCGTGGGGCAAGGCGTACAGCGAACCGGAATTTCTGCCGTGGATGTTTGCGCAGCGGCTCGGCCAGCCCGACACGTTCAAGCTCACCACCGCGCCGCCGACGCTGCCCGCGCTCGCGAAAATTCCCGACACCGACGACGGCCTGCCGGGGACGGGGCCGATTCGGCGGGCCGATTGGTTTCGCAATCTCTGGCGGCAAAAACGCCTCGCCTGGTCGGCGCGCGTGCAACCAGACCAAGGCGCGGTGGTCTTCCTCGGTGATTCGATCACGCAGGGTTGGGGTGATAATTTCGGCAACAGTTTTCCCGGCCTGAAAACCGCCAATCGCGGCATCAGCGGCGACACCTCGCGCGGCGTGCTTTATCGCTTGAAAGAAGACGTCCTCGACCTCCACCCGCGCGCCGTCGTGCTGCTCATCGGCACCAACGACCTCGAGGAAAAAGCCACGCCCGAAACCGCCTCCAGCAACGTCAAGCTGATCCTCGCCGCGTTGAAAAACCACAACGCGAAACTCCCCGTGATCCTGTGCCAAGTCATGCCCAGCCACGCCAGCAAGAGCCGCTCGCAGGAACAAATCACGCGCCTCAACGACCTCCTCACCGACCTCGCCAAGACCGCGCCCGAAGTCACGCTCGTCGATACGTGGACGCCCTTCGCCGACGCCACGGGCAACGCGAAGCAAGAGGAATTCCCCGACCGGCTGCATCCCAACACCGCGGGCTACAAGAAATGGGCTGAAGCGCTGCGGCCCGTGTTTGCGTCGCTTCAGATCAAGTAGGTGAAACCTTCGCGGTCGCGCCTAAACCGGAACGATGCAGCAGATAGGACCGCCGCCGTCCCGGCGGCTCCGGGCGTGGGAGGACCGCCGCCGTCCCGGCGGCTCACGGCGTGGGAAGTCCGCGCGGGCCATTCACACTTCCTCTTTTGGTTCACTGTTCAGGGAACCTTTTGCACTGCGGAAAATGCCCGCCTCCGCCGCCTGTGGACGGTGTGAGCCGCCGGGACGGCGGCGGTCCTACCCACCGCATCGTTCCGGCTTGTTGGCCTTTGTCGTGTTTTGTTTTTCAAAACGCAGTTTTCGAAGGCGCCCTGAAAGTTGCACTTGAGATACTTGCGAAAGATGGTTGGCTCCCCCGCCGGTAATTAGAACGCGCGCCCCGAAAACACACGCAATTGATCCCTAATCCACCAACGGCCTGTGGCCCGCCGCCGCCGCGAAAATTTCTCTCCCGCCACTGCCCGCGCGTGTGGCGGGAGTTCGCGTTCGCGTTCCCCACAAGGTTGGCCCGACGCGTCACGCTGCTGTTCGCTTTGACCGTCGCCGTGCCTTTCTCGCCCGGCATCGCCATCGCGGCTGACTACGAGGCCCGCACCTTCAAAGGCTCCAACCGCGGGGTGATTCCGTATCGCCTGCTGGCCCCGCAAACCATCGCGCCGAATCAAAAATATCCGCTCGTCCTCCTGCTGCACGGCGCCGACGGCAATGGCACGAACAACAGTTCCCAACTCATTCACGGGGCCGCGATGTATCAAGTGCCGAGCATCCGCCAGCAATTTCCCTGCTTCGTCGTCGTCCCCCAGTGTCCACCGAATCGTGACTGGGTGTACATGAGCACGCGCGTCAATCATGGTCCGCAGCCGCTCGCACCCAGTGCCGCCCTGCGGCTCGTCATCGAACTGCTGCACGAACTTCCCGAGGAACATCCGATCGATCTCCAGCGCATCTACGTCACCGGCCTGAGCATGGGTGGTTTTGGCGCGTGGGACATTGCCACGCGCCTGCCGAACCAATTCGCCGCGGTCGCGCCGATCTGCGGCGGCGGCGACGAAAACACCGCGGCCCGCGCCGCGCGCGTTCCGCTGTGGGCCTTCCATTCGAGCGACGACGGCGTGGTCCCCGTGCAGCGCGCGCGCAACATGATCGCCGCCCTGCGCGCCGCGGGCGGCACGCCGCGCTACACCGAATACACCGGCCTCGGGCATGGCTGCTACGGGCAGGCCTATCGGGAACCCGATTTCCTCCCCTGGATGTTTTCTCAGCGCCTGGGGCAGCCGGACACGTTCCAACCGACCACCGTCACCAACCCGCCGCCAGCCGTCCTGAAATTTCCCGAACCCACCACCACGCTCGTCGGCTCCGGCCCCATCCGCCCGTCGCCGTGGTATCGCGCCCTCTGGAATCAGAAACACCTCGCGTGGTCCCAACGCGCCCCAGCCGAGCAAGGCGCGGTGGTCTTCGTGGGCGATGGCTTGGTGCAAAGTTGGTGCGATCTGCTCGCGCCCAGTTTCCCAAATCTAAAAACCGCCAACCGCGGTCTCAACGGCGACACCAGCCGCGGCGTGCGTTACCGCCTCGACGAGGACGTGCTGGCCCTGCACCCGCGCGCTGTCGTGCTGCTCGTCGGCACCAACGACCTCGAGCTTCAAGGGTCGCCCGAAGACGCCGCCAGCAACATCAACGGCATCCTTGCCGCGCTGAGAAACGCCAATCCAAAACTCCCCGTCATCCTTTGCAAAATCATGCCCAGCGATGCCAGCAAAGGCCGGCCCAGGGAACAAATCCTCCGTCTCAACGCGCTCCTCACGGCGCTCGCGAGGAATTATCCGCAGGTGACTTTGCTCGACACGTGGACGCCCTTCGCCGATCCGACCGGCAACGCCCGCGCGGTTTTTTTCCTCGGCCAACTGCATCTCAGCGTTTCGGGCTACGACAAATGGGCGGCGCTTCTGCGGCCGGTTTTTGCGGCGTTGCAGCTCCAGTAGGCCGCCCGCTCGCCGCCTCGGCGCCGCCGCCTTTCGCCTCAACCGTGACGATGCCGTAGGAGCGCCGCCGGCTCGGCGGCTCACACCGTCCAAACGGGGTGGAAGCGCGGATTTACCGCAGCACAAAATGTTCACTGAATGGGGAACCAAAAAAGGCGGTGTGAATGGCCCGCGCGGACTTCCCACGCCCTGAGCCGCCGAGACGGCGGCGGTCCGCCAATTGCATCGTTACGGCTCCGTCGCCCATTCTGGCAGGGGCTTTCGGCTGCGTGCCGCCAATGTCGCCAAGTTGTCGGCGCGGCGGTCATCGAGGTTCAGGAGGAGCGTGCTCACGCGCCGGAGAATACCTGAGTGAACGGCCATTTCCAGCGGGCAATCATTTCGGAAACCTTGATCGGTGAGTCTTCGGGCTTTCCCCGCCCCCGCTTTCATTTGCCTTCCCGAACCCGCCGCGCAAATCTTCCGTATCCGAACCGAACCAAGCGCACCCTTTTACTGCCCGCGAATTTGCTTTGCCCACGACACACCACAAAACCGCTCGCCGAAATGAACTTCCCCGACGCCACCGCGCAGTGATCCTTGTGGGAGCCGACGTGAGGAGGCTCTAACTTTTCCCCGCCCCAACACGCACCCCGGCATGATTCCTCCCGACCAACGCACACAGTCTGATTCGCTGGCGCGGGGCCAAAGCGGCGGAGGCCCGCCGCACTCCAAGACGCGCGCGCGCCGACGGGCACGCTCGACCGCGCGCCAGCACTTTGGAGTGCGCCCGGCCTCTGGCGTTTTTCCCGCCGCGAGCCGCCGAAATTCCCGAGACAGTTTCAGCAATTCACCGCCCACGATTTCCCCACGGAAAATTCTCGCCCGAGTTCTTCTCGCTTTCATTTTCACTTTTTTCTCCGCGCACCACTCTCCCGCCGCTTCCTCAAATTCCCCCGCCTCCGCCACCAACCACTGGGCCTTCCAACCCCTCCAACGCCCCGCCATCCCGCGTCTCGCCGACGCGCCCGCGCCCAACCCCATCGACGCCTTCATCCGCGCCGCGCTCGCCGCGAATCAGCTCGCGCCCGCGCCGCCCGCCGACCCGCGCACGCTCCTCCGCCGCCTCTCCTTCACGCTCCTCGGCCTTCCCCCAACGCCCGCCGAAGTCGAAGCCTTCACCGCCGAATGCCGCTCCGGTTCGTCCTTCGTCCTTCGCCCTTCGTCAGTGTCCGCGCTGATCGAGCGCCTGCTGTCGTCGCCGCATTTCGGCGAACGCTGGGCGCGCCACTGGCTGGATGTCGTGCGCTACGCGGACACCCACGGCACCGAGCACGACGCCTGGCTGCCGCACGCGTGGCGCTACCGCGATTATCTCGTCCGCGCGTTCAACGCCGATCTGCCCTCCGACCAGTTCCTCCGCGAACACGTCGCCGGCGATCTCCTCGCGCCACCGCGCTGGAACCAATCCCTTGGCCTGAACGAATCCCTCCTCGGCTCCGCGTGGTGGCGGCTCGTGGAATTCAACCAGACGCCCGTCGATGTCAAAGGCGAGGAAGTCCTCGTCGTGGACAGCCAGATCGACGCCTACAGCAAGGCCTTTCTCGGCCTCACCGTTTCGTGCGCGCGCTGTCACGACCACAAGGTTGATCCCATTTCGCAACGCGATTTCCACGGCCTCTACAGCATCCTCGCCAGCACGCGCACCGCGATGCGCGTGCTCGATCCGCCGGAATTTCTCACCGCGAAAAATGCCAAACTCGCGAAATTGAAATCTGCAATCCGCGTCGCCCTCGCCGCCCGCTGGCGCGAACAAATCGAACTCTGGCCCGCCGCGCTCGCGTCCGCGCGCGACGCGGCAGCGGCCTCCGTGAATCCCGCGAACGAAAAACCTCCCGCCGAGCTTGCCCGCGCTGGCGCGCGCTGGCGCGCGGCCTTCGCCGTCGCCGAGACCAACAAAGCGCCGCTCGCGCCGCTGCTGCGCGCGCTGCGCGACGAGGGGCGGGAAATTTCCCCGCGCGATTCCGGCGCGGAAAAAAGCGCCGACGCGCACGTTCCGGTCTTCGCGGATTTCTCGAGCGGCGCGAGTTGCGGCTGGTTCGGCACCGGCGGTTTCGCGCAACCCGCGCGCGCGGGCGAGTTTTCTCTCCACACTTCCGGCACGAACACGCTCGCCGCGATTTATCCCGCCGGGCGTTACTCGCACCTGCTCTCCGACAAACACGCGGGCACGCTGCGTTCGCCGAATTTCCTCGTCACCAACAAGTTCATTTCCGCGCTCGTCACCGGCGACCACAACGCGCGCCTCCGCCTGGTGCTCGAAAATTTTCAAGGCGACTCGCTCCTCTTCACGCAAATCACTCCCAAACTCAACGATCGCACCGCGCTGCGCTGGCTCACGCTGCCGGTGCGCGAGACGTGGCTCGGCCGCCGCGCTTATCTCGAACTCACGCCGCGCGACGACTTCCCTTATCTCGGCATCGTGAAGGACGCCGCGAAACTCCCGACCGAGGGGCGCAGTGCCGCCGGAATCGCGCGCGTTATTTTCCACAACGGCGAGCCGCTCCCGCCGCCGCCCGCGTGGCCCGACGAACTCACGATCGCCCTCGACTCCGCGCGCACGCTTGCGCAATTGCCCACGCCCAACTCGCCCACGCGCCCCAGCTTCGCCGCCCGCAAAGGCATCTTCATGATTGATGCCTCCAAGGGCTTCATGAAAGACGGCCCGAAGAACCGCCTCCGCGAGCAGGACATCCACAAGATCGTGGACACCTTCACGCGCCAGGCCGAAGTCCCGCGCTACGCCCGCATGGTCTCCGTCGCGGAAATCAGCGACCCGAAAAACGACTTCAACCTCAACCTCCCGCGCTACATCGACAGCACCGAGCCGGAAGACCTGCAAGACATTGAAGGCCACCTGCGCGGCGGCATTCCCGAGCGTGATCTTGACGCCCTGGCCGACTACTGGAAAGTGCTTCCCGCCGTGCGCGCCACCTTGTTTGAACCCCTGCGCCCCGGCTACGCCCAGCTCGAGCTACCGCTGGTTGAAGTCAAGCCAGCCATCTTCAGCCACACCGAATTCACCGCCTTCCAGCACACCGCCACCCAGCGCTTCACCAACTGGCGCAAGGCCGCAACCAAACACCTCATCAGCTTCGACAAAGACAGCCACCCCAAAGCCCTGATCGAAACCATCGCCGAAGACCTGCTAAATGCCTTCGGCGATGCACCCCTGCTCGACGCCTATGACGTCTACCAGCACCTCATGGACTACTGGGCCGACACCATGCAGGACGACATCTACCTCATCACCGCCGACGGCTGGGTGGCCAAACCGGCGCGCATT
>JAYVOY010000247.1:0-6663 GCA_043757645.1 Verrucomicrobiota bacterium | reverse complement strand
ATCTGGGCTGGGGAGCGTGCGCGGTTGTGGGCGGGGGAAGTATTGTGGGGGGCGAAAAAATGAGTCTGGCAGGGGAATTTGGGGCAAGGGAATTTTTTTGAGGGCGGGCTGGGGAGTATCGCGCTGCAAGGCTGTAACGAGACTTTTCATTCGCCCATTCTTGCCTGGGCTGGAGTGGCGTTCAGGGCGGCGGTGGCGAATTGTTCCCCAAAACGGCGGTGGCGCGCTGGATCACGGTGTGGGGCGTGAGGGCGTGGAGGCATTCCAACTGGGTGCGGTTGGCGCAGGTGCTTTTGAGGCAGGGCGCGCAGGGCAGTTGGATGCGGAGGACGTTTTCGAGTTGTTGATACGGCCCGGTGCGCGCGGGATCGGTGGGGCCGAAGAGCGCGATGGTGGGGCGGCGGAGCGCGGCGGCGAGGTGCATCGGGCCGGTGTCGTTGGTGATACAAAGGGCGCTGCGGCGAATCCATTCGACCATCTCGGGGAGTGAAGTCGCACCGGCGAGATTGACGCAGGCGGCGGGATTCGCGGCGCGGATGATTTCGCCGAGGGCGTGGTCGCCGGGGCCGCCGATGATGGCGAAACGCGTGTCGGGGAATTCGCGCGCGAGCGCCTGAACGACGGCGGCGAAGGATTCCGCGGGCCAGCGTTTGTTGGTCCAGCGCGCGCCGGGGACGAGCGTGACCCAGCGGACGCCGGGTTGCCATTGCGGCGGAGCGGACGCGTCGGCGCGGGTGGGAAACCAAGCGAAGGGACGGTCAATCGGCACACCGAGGCGCGCGACGGCGGCGAGATACCAATCGACGGCGTGCGTGCTGGACGAGGGTCGCGGCACGGCGAGATCGTAAAAGGCGGACGCTCCCTCGCGTCCCGAATCGAGGCCAATGGTGAACGCGCCGTTGGCAAGCCACGCGTGACTGCCGCTGCGGGCAAGGCCTTGGAGGTCGATCACCCAGTCGAAGTGGTGCGCGCGCATTTCGCGCATTTGCCGGAGGCGCGCGGCGAGGCGGATTGGCGAAACCCAGCCGCGGCGTTGAAAGGTGAAAATGCCCGTGAGGTCGGAGTCGCCTTCGAGGAGGGTAACCAGTTCGGAATTCAGCCACCAAAAAACTTCCGCGTGCGGATGTTCGAGTTTGATGAGCCGCAGAACGGGCAGCGCGTGGATGACATCCCCCAGGGAACTGGGCTTGAGAATGAGGATTTTCACAGGTGGAAAATCCGTCGCGTTCCGCAGGGGGGCGTGGGCCGCGGCCGACGACGTTACTTGCCGAGGGCAAGGCGATCAGCGAGCCGCTCGGGCAGGCCGACGGCGCGGATTTTCGCCTGCGTCGTCGCGATGTCGTAATCGAGTCGGCGCAGCTCGATGGAGTTTTCCTCGAGGTCGTACACCACGTAGGCGGCGCGGGGATTGCCGTCACGCGGTTGGCCGACGCTGCCGACGTTGATAAAAAATTTCTTGCCCGGTTCGACGCGGAATTTTGTGTACACGCCGCCCCGGACACTGTTGTCGCGGACGAAGGCCACGGGCACGTGGGTGTGGCCGTGAAAGCAAACACTGGTGTTTTGGTAGGTGAGGCTGGCGGCGGCGGCGAGTTTGTCGAACACGTAGCCCCAGCGCTGCGGACCGTCGAGCGTGGCGTGGACGATCGAGAAACTGGCGACGAGCCGGATGTAGCGCAGGTCGCGCAGCCACTTCATGTCTTCGGCGCTCAACTGTTCGCGCGTCCACGTGACGGCCTCGGCGGCGTTCGGGTTGAAGCCCACGAGGTCCATCTCCATCGAGCAATACTCGTCGTGATTGCCCTTCACGCAGGGCATGCCCATCTCGCGGATGATGTCCAGACACTCCTTGGGATTGGCGTTGTACCCGACCACGTCGCCGAGGCAGGCGTAGTGGGTGCATTTCATTTTCTCGGCGTCGGCGAGCACCGTTTGCAGCGCTTCCAGATTCCCGTGGATGTCAGCTATGATCGCGTATTTCATCGAAATTTCTCACGCCACAATTTCAAAGCCCTTCAAGGCTCCGAGTGGCTCCCGCCAGACGATTTCCCTCGACCTGACGAACCGCCGCAGCCCCGAATCCTCGATGGCTGCCAAAAAAGCTTCCAGCTCTTCCCGTTCGCCGTGGGCGGTTAATTCGACCCGCCCGTCGCTCAAATTCCGCACCGTCCCGGTGATTTCGTATCCGGCGGCCACGGATTTCGTGGCGTAGCGGAAACCCACACCCTGCACGCGCCCGGAGTAAAACACCTGAACCTGTTGTCTGGCCATACCGTGTTGCCCCTAGCTTTCTTGGCGGGCGAACGCGAGGATCATCGGCCAATCCGTCATTTCATCAAGCAACAACTTTTTCGGCGCGCTCAATGGTGCGAGTCGCGGCGAAATTATTGCCGCTCGTATTCCCCTTTGCCCACCCGTTTGAGCACGGTGAAGCCGGCTTTCTTCGCGTCGGTGATGGAAACGGGTTTGGTGAGGTGTGGTGAGTTGAACGTGGAAATCAATTTGCGCACCGGCTTGCGGCACGCGGGACACTTGGTGAGTTCCTGCGCGTCCAGCGGGCGGCGCAGCGTGAACTTGCCCCCGCAGACGCGGCAATCACCGTCGCACAATTCGTATTCGTAGATCGGCATGGAATGAAAATTTGCCCGGCGGGCGAGGGTTGCAAGCCGGGAAAAAATTAATCGTGCTCCGCTTGCATGGCGCCGACGGAACCCGAAAGGTTCGGAGTCCCGGCTTCAGCCGGTGGGGCGTTCGCCGTGGCGGAGACGCGGGGGAACGCGCGCGCGTGTGGCGCGCGCGGATGTCCCGCCGCCTGAAGGCGGGACTCCGCACCCAATGCTGCGGCGCGCACGCGTTTCGGCTCGCAACTCCAATCGTGGTCGCCAGCGGTGCTGGAAATTTGTCCAACACCCGATTAATGGCGTTCCGCGGGTGCGCCAACTGGGTTCGTCGTGACAGGAGGCTGACCGCGCGAGCGCCACGCCAAGACCGCGAAGGCGAGGTGCGCGGCGACCAATCCCAGCGCCAGCCAACTCTCCGCGCCGGGTCCGGTGGGTTCGCCGGCGGCGGGGTGCAACCACTGGCGCGCATCGTTCGCGAGGATGCCGAGCGCGCCGAGGCTGGGGAAAATCCACAACAAACACAGCATCCGATAACGAATCGCGCGCCGTGTCGCCGGGGCCGGATCGGGGCCGTCGGGCGCGAACTCGTCGGGAACGGGGGTGTCGGCGGAGTTGGAATCGGAGTTCATTCGTGGTGCTGCAATTGACGGAGCGCCGCCGTCTCGGCGGCTCCGGGCGCTGACAATCCGCGACGGCACCCCAGACAGTTTCCCCTCACCATTTCGGTGGCCGTTTGGGCGACGGGGAATGCTCACGTTGTCCCCGTTTGGACGCTGTGAGCCGCCGGGACGGCGGCGCTACGAACGGATAGTTGCAAGTTCATGCAGCGCGAACGGCGCGTGACTGGAAGGCCTCACGCGTCGGCGAGACACGTGAGGAAGCCCTGTCGAATCGCGGCCTCGTCGAGTTCCTTGCCGATGAAGACGAGTTGATTCACGCGCCGCTCGCCGACGTTCCAGAGCCGGTCGGGCGCGGCCTCGAACATCATTTGCACGCCCTGAAACACGACGCGTTTCGCCGAGCCTTTGATGTGCAGAATGCCCTTGCAGCGGTAAATATTTTCGCCCTTCTCGGCGAGCAGTTGATTCAGCCACGCCTCGGTTTTTTTCAAATCGAGCGGGCGATCCTCGGCGAAGGCGAAGGAGCGAATGCTCTCGTCATGCACCGCGACGGGCGCTTCGCCGGGGCCGTGATCGTGCGTCGGGTCCGTGCAATGCGCGTCGTGCTCGTGGTCGTGCGTGGGATCATCGCAGTGGGCGTCGTGGTCGTGGTCGTGATCGTGTTCTTCAGGCTCGGCCGCGGGAAAGGCGAGCGGCGCGGTGAGGTCGCGGGCTTTGAGCTGGAGCAATTTGGCGACGTCGATGCGCGAGCGTTCCGTGCGGTGAATGCGGGCCAACGGGTTCATGTGGCGCAGGCGCGTCTCGAGGCGGTCGAGTTCGCCGGGCGACATCAGGTCGGTTTTGTTCAGCAACAGCACGTCGGCGAAGGCGATTTGTGTTTTGGCCTCGGGCGCTGCTGCGAGTTCCTTCTCGGCGTGGCGCGCGTCCACGACGGTCACGATGCCGTCGAGGCGCAACTGGCGCTTCATGTCCGGCAGCGAAAACGTGTGCGCGATCGGGCTGGGATCGGCGAGGCCGGTGGTTTCGATCAGCACGTAATCGAAGCGCTTCTGCTTGTTGAAAAGATTGTTCAGGCTCTTCACCAAATCGCCGCGGACGCGGCAGCAGAGGCAGCCGTTGTTGAGTTCGATCACCTCCTCGTCCACGCCCACGACCAATTGGTTGTCGATGCTGATCGAGCCGAATTCATTGATGATGATCGCGAGCTTGTGGCCGTGCGGCTGCGTGAGGAGATGATTGAGCAGCGTCGTCTTTCCAGCCCCGAGGAAGCCGGTGAGAATCGTGACGGGAACGGGAGGTTTGGTTTTCATGCGAGGAATTTTGGAACGAGAAAACGAACGCGAGCTTGTCGCGGCGAAAGTGTGCGGAGTCCCGCCTTTAGGCGGCGGGCCGCTCGTTGTGGCGGAGGCGCAAAAAATTCTCCAGCGCGCCGCGCGTGCGAACACCGCGCCGCCTGAAGGCGGGACTCCGTACCGCACCGCCGCGCGGCCACGGCGAGTCCGGGAAGGTGGTTTGCTTGGCGGCGAGTCATGTCGTGTCCGCGCGGCGCGGGCGCGAGTCGCGAGCCTATGCGCAAAGGGGCCGCGACAAAAAATGAAATTTTCAAGCGCGCCTTCCCCCGCTAGCCTGCGGGCGTGGGATTGATCCGCATATTGGTCGATGGCTTCAGCCTGCTGCATTCGTGGCCGGAACTCGCGCCACGGCAGCCGCGGCACGCGGCGGTCGCGCGCGACGAATTGGTCCACTGGCTCACGCAATATCAGGACGCGATCCGTACGCCCATCACGGTGGTGTTCGATGGCACGGGCGCGCCGGCGGGCACGCCGAAAATCCCGTCGCGACCCGAAATGGAAATCCTCTACTCGCGCGCCGGGCAGACCGCCGATGACGTGATCGAGCGCGCGACGCACCGCCTGCTCGACTACGGCGAGGTGCTTGTGGTGACCGACGACAACGCCGAGCGCACCACCGTGCTGAGCCTCGGTGGCCACACGTCGTCGTGCGCCCTGTTCATCGCCGATCTCAAGGCCGCGCTCGGCGAAACGCGGCTCGACCGCGAACATCTCAACCGCCGCGAACGCACTCTTTTCAAACGCCCCCATTGATTCCGCCCATGAAAACTTTCTTCACCTTGGCGCTGCTCACGCGGCTGGCCGTCGGCGGCAGCCTCGCGCAGGAATCGCCCATTGTCGGCCCGCCCGCGTGCCGGTTCCTGTTCTACGTCGAGTCCTCGCGCGACATGGCCCGCATTTCCTCCGCGACCGCGGCGACCGTCGCGCATCTCGTGGCCACCGGCGCGTCCGGGCAAATGCAGCCCGGCGACCCTTTCGCCGTGTGGCATTACAACGAGGAGCCGTTTCAGGACCAATTTCCCATCCGGATTTGGACCCCGGAAAAATCCGCCGCGCTCGCCGGTGACGTGGGCGCGTTCCTGCGCAAGCTGCCGCACGACAAACCCGCGCAATCCGGCCTCGCACTGCGGGAAATGTATTTTGCGCTGGCCGCGACCGACCCACTCACGGTCTTCCTCGTAAACAATGGCGACACGCCCCTCGTGGGCACCCCCTTCGATCTGGCGATCAACAAAACCTATCTCGAACGCGGCGCCGCCGTGCGCGCGCGGCGGCTGCCATTCGTGACGACGCTGCGTTGCGTAAATAAAAAAACCGTGAGCTGGGTCGTGACCGCGGGGAAGGAAGAACTCGTGCTGCCCGACGCGCCACCGGTCGCGATGCAGGCGCGGGCGATCACGTCCACGCCGCCGCCGCCGCCGCCCGTGCCGCCGCCCGCGCCGCCCGCCGTGGCGGCGTCCGCTCCGGCGCTCCCCGCGCCCCTCGTCGCGCCCACCGGATCGGCTCCCCGGATCCTGCCCCGCGCGCCCATTCGCGACGTTTTTGCGCTCCCCTTTGACCGGCCGCTGGCGCCGCCGCCGACCCATGTGGTGGCGCCTCCCGAGCCGCCCGCGCGCGCCGCGAATCCGAGTGGCGCCGCTTCCGAGACGGCGCCAGCGGCCGCGCCGAGTCCGCCAGCCTTGCCGCCAGTGCTGCTGCCCCCGCTGGCGGGCACCAACGCCGCGGCAATCTCCAGTTCCTTGCTGCCGTTGCGAATTCTTCCCGCGCGGACCAATGCGTTGTCAGTCGCCGCCGCCGCGCTGCCGGACGTTGCGCCCCTGGTGCCGCTGCCGATCCCCGCGCTGCCGAAAGTGGAATCACCAGCGACAAATCCCTCCGCAGTTGTGGCCGCACCCACGCTCTCCGCGCCCACCACGTTCGCACCCACGCCGTTCGCACCCACGCCGGCCAAAGCCCCGTCTGGCACCAGCAACCCGCCCCACGTCGGCCTTGGTGGATTTGCCCGCAAGACCGCGCCCACGTTTGCCCTGGATGCTCCCAAGGCGCGTCCGGCGGCGGGGGCTTTGCCGT
>JAYVOY010000246.1:0-6697 GCA_043757645.1 Verrucomicrobiota bacterium | reverse complement strand
TTCGCGTGCCGGACGGTGAGCGCGTGGCGTTTGTGGATGGTCGCGAGGGGCCGCGGGAATTTGTCGCGGGCCGCGACTTCGGCGATTTCGTGGTGTGGACGCGCGAGGGATTTCCCGCCTACCAACTCGCCGTCGTGGTCGATGACGCCGCGATGCGGATCAGCGAAGCCGTGCGCGGGGCCGACCTGCTCGCCTCGACCGCGCGGCAGTTGCTGCTGTACCGCGCGCTCGGGCTGACGCCACCGAAGTTTTTCCACTGCCCACTCGTGACGGATGCCGCCGGCGCGCGTCTGGCCAAGCGCCACGACGCGCTGAGTTTGCGCGCCCTGCGCGCGGCGGGCCGCACACCCGAGGAAGTGCGCGCAAGTTGGTGAGGTGGGGCCGGGGCGCGGCGTTTACGCCGCTTCGTCACCCAACGACCCGCGACCTGCTCTCGCCGCGAATCGTGCGCACGTCGAAACAGCGTGAGCGCCGCGCCCCGCTTGCGCGACCGTTTCTTCCACGCTTTTCCGCATTGGGTTCAACGCCGTGATTCGCGCGCGGTGAGCCGCCGGGACGGCGGCGGCCCGCCCGTGACCGCCAAACGCGCGCGGTTTCGCGAACGCCGGCCTGGCGTAAACCCCGCCTCGCAAAACTCCTGCAAAACCCTTGGGAAACGGGCCTGCTCGAATAATCCCGGCCTCACGGCGTCGGCACTCGCAGTGAAAATAAATGTCTTTTCCATTCTCCTGTTCACGGTCGGCGCCGTGCTGGCGGGCGTGTATGTGTATTACTTCACCAATTGGCTGACGCCGCTGGAAATGAAGATGGCGGTTCTGCAACGCCCCATCCCGATGAAGCCGAAGGAAACTCCGCAGGCGCAAAAGGTGGAATTCGTTTTCAACCGCAAGTACCAGATCACCGAGGTCAAAGTGGTCCCGCTCCTGAACGGCAAATACAACGAGTTCACGCTCCCCTCGTGGCATCTCATCGCCCACTCGAACTCCGTGCCCACGATGGGCTTCCCCTACGGCGATTACGTGCGCGGCATGATTCCCGCCGCGCCGCACGCGAAAGTCTATCCGCTGGAACCGAACGTCGCCTATCGCGTGATGGTCTCCGCCGGCAAGCAGTCGCAGGAATTCGACTTCACCACCAAGCCCGCGGTCATTCTGGGCGCGCCGTGAGTTGCCGCCGAAAGGCCGCTCCACACAAAGCGGTTTTGCATCAGGAAGGCGGGAAGGCAGGAAAAAAACCGCGCGCGGAAAATCCCTGCTTTCCTGCCTTCCTGATTTCCCCCCCCTGATTCTGCCGCCGTTCCTTCACCCGCCGAATTGGAGTTGATGCAGCTTGTGGTACACGCCCTGCCGCGCGAGCAACTCCGCGTGCGTGCCCGTCTCCACGATGCGCCCCTGCTCCAGCACCACGATCAAATCCGCCTTCTGAATCGTGGACAACCGGTGCGCGATGCAGATCGTCGTGCGCCCGACCATCAACTCGTCCAGCGCCTCCTGCACCGCCCGCTCGGACTCCGTGTCGAGCGCGCTGGTGGCCTCGTCCAGCACGAGGATCGGCGCGTCCTTGAGAATCGCCCGCGCGATCGCCAGCCGCTGCCGTTGCCCGCCCGAGAGCGCCACGCCCTTCTCGCCGATTTGCGCGTCGTAGCCGTGCGGCTTGTCGAGGATGAACTCGTGCGCGTGCGCGTGTTTCGCCGCCGCCACGATCTCCGCCTCCGTCGCGCCCGCGCGGCCCAGCGCGATGTTGTTGCGAATCGTGTCGTTGAACAAAATCGTCTCCTGCGTCACCACCGCGATTTGATTGCGCAAATCCTGCGAATGCACCTCGCGAATATCCGCGCCCCCGATGCGCACCGCGCCCTGTTGGGGATCGTAAAAGCGCAGCAGCAAATTCGTGAGCGTCGTTTTCCCCGAGCCGCTCGAACCAACCAGCGCCACGAGTTTTCCCGCCGGCACCGTGAGCGTGAGTTCGGTGATCGTGGGTTTTTCGCCGTAGGCAAATGAAACGCGGTCGAACTGCACCGCCGCGCCCGCCGCCCGCAAGGGCTTCGGTTGCGCCGGCTCGAGAATGTCCGACCGCGTGTCGAGCAATTGGAACACGCGCTCACTGGCCGCGCGGGCCTGCTCGAGATTGCTGTGCAGCCGCGTGAGCGACTTGATCGGGCGATACATCGAGAAAATGCTGCCCACAATCATCAGCATCTCGCCCGGCGTGGCCACCGCCCCGGATTTGCCCGCCGCGTAGAACAAGAATCCCGCCACGCCCAGCGCCCCCATGAATTCGATCAGCGGCCCCGGCATTTCGCTCGCGCGCGTCAGCCGCATATAGTGCCCCACAAACCGGCGCGTGGACGCCGCGAATTGCCGCACCACCTGCGGCTCCAAATTGTAGGCCTTCACGATGCGCGCCCCGGTGAACGATTCCTGCATCACTTTCAGAATCTCGACGAACTCCTCGTTAATGCCGGACGCACTGCGCCGCACCTTTCGGCTGAAGGTCGCGATCGGGATCACGCACACCGGCACCGTCACCAGCAAAATCAGCGTCACCCGCGGGTTCTGCCACAGCAGAAACGCCAGCAGGCTCACCAGCGTCACCGGATCCTTGACGATCGTCACCGTCATCGTGCTGAGCGCGCCCTGCAATCCGCCGACATCATTCACCACGCGCGACATCAATTCGCCGGTGCTCGTCCGGTGAAAAAAACTCAGCGGCAAACGGAACAAATGCGCGAACAACCGGACGCGCAAATCGGTCACCGCGCGGATCGCCACCCATTGCAGGAAATAATTATTCAGGTAGCCGAGCAGGCTCCGCAAAAACATCACCCCCGGAATCAGCGCCACGACCCACTTCATCGAATCACCCTGCCGGGCATTGACGAGATGTGCGTTCAGGCTGTCGGACCAGTGCTGCACCAACTCCGGCACCCACACCGGCAAGCGGACCGCCACGGCACTCCCCGCCGTCGGAAACAACGCGTCGATCACCAGTTTCGCGCAGACCATGAGCAGCGGCTCGACCAACCCCGCCAGCACGCCGAGAAACACCCCGGTGAACATTCGGAATCGGTAGGGCTTCACCATCGCGACCAGTCGGGAAAGAAACACAAGCATGACCCGCAAACTGCGGAGCGCTGGCGGCGCTTGCGAGTCCAAATTGATTTTGCCGGCGACGCGGGGCGCCTCCGCGCACCGCCCCCGTCGCGCCGCCGTCCCGGCGGCTCCCGGCATCCGCACCGCGCCGCCCCGCACATGGGTCCGCGTGCGGCGCGGGCCCACTGCGGGTGCCGGAAGCCGCAGTGGGATCGACCCCGCGGACCGCTCACGCCGGGAGCCGCCGGGACGGCGGCGCGACGGTCGGGTGTGATTAAACGTGGGTGAGCGCGGCAAGGATCGTGGCGCAGACTTCCCAGTCTGCTGTGTCGCCGATTTCCAAATCGGCGGGGCGTGGCAAGGCCGGGGGGCGTTGGATGAGCGGACGCTCGACAAGAGCACGCCCGCGACGCTCCACGACACCTACAAGCCCTACCTGCACGTCTTCGATGCCGCGGGCGCCGCGCCCATCACCAAAGGCCCCGGCGGCGCCTTCACACATCATCGCGGCATCTACATTGGCTGGAACAAAATCTCCTTCAACGGCAAGTCCTACGACCGCTGGCACATGACCGGCGGCCAGCAGGTTCACCAGAAATTTTCCGCGCAAAAAGCCGACGCCGCGCAGGCGAGCTTCACCTCCGTCGTTCACTGGAACGACGAGGCGGGCAAAGAGTTCATCGTCGAGGAACGCACCATCACGCTGCTCGCCGCGCCCGCGCCCAGCCACGCGCTGATTGATTTTCGTTCCACGCTCAACGCCCCGCGCGGCGACGTGAAACTCGACGGCGATCCCGAGCACGCCGGCATCCGCTTCCGCCCCGCCGATGACGTGGACAAATCCAAGACGCTCTACGTTTTCCCCAGCGAAAAACCCAACGCGCACAAAGACCTCGATTATCCGTGGGTTGGCGAAACCTTCTCCCTGCGCGGCAAAAGCCACAGCGTCGTCGAGTTGAGTCATCCGAAAAATCCGACCGGCACGCGCTGGTCCGCGTATCGCGACTACGGCCGCTTCGGCGCGTTCCCGACCGCCACGATCAAGTCCGGCGAATCGCTCGCGTTCCACTACCGCTTCCTCGTCGCGGACGGCGAAATGTTCCCCGCCGAATTGATCCAGAAAACGTACAACGACTTCGCCGGCACCACCGCCGCTGCGCGGGTCATCACCGCCGTCCCCGCCGAAGGGGCGAAGAAAGCCCCGGCGGTGCCGAAGAAAAAATAAGCGCAAAACCCAGCACGCGGACGCGCAAGGTACGGAGTCCCGCCTTTAGGCGGCGAGTCGTCCGATGTGGCGGAGACGTCGAACTCCCGCCAGCGTTCCGCGAGAGCGAGCACCCCGCCGCCTGAAGGCGGGACTCCGTACCTTGTGCGTTCGCCGCAGTGCGCGCCGTTCCAGTTGCTGCCTGACCTTATGAAACTCCTCACCACCCTCGCGCTCCTCGCCTTCACCCTCGCGCTCCCCGCGCAGGAGCAGATCGACAAAGCCGACGCGCGCGGCAAGGCCGCCGCCGCGCTCAAAAACCTCTCGCTCCGCGTCCGCGTGACGCAGGCCGCCCCGCCGCCCGCCGCGTCCGCCACCAAAACCACCGCGGTGAACGACGTGGACAGCCTGCTCGGAAAACCCGCGCCCGCCAAACCCACCGACGCGATCGCGCTGCCGCCGACGCTGCCCGCGCCCACGCCCGCGAAAGGCAAAGCCGCCCGTGGCGACGGCCCGCCGCCGTTGCCCGAGGATCGCTTCGACGCGCTGCGTTATTACCACACGTTTCGTTTCATGACCCACGCGACGGCGCAGGTTTTTCCGCGGCCCGCGCGCGAGTTCAAGCAGGCGGGCATTCCGCTGTACGCGATGCAGGGGCCGACGCCGAGCTGGAGCGGTTCGAGTCTTGATTGGCACGAGTTCTACGATCACGACGCGAACACGGCGTTCGTTTTTGAAACCTCGAATCGCGACGCGCGCGTGTGGCAGTGGGAATCCTATCTCGCCGACATTGGCCGCGGCATCGCCGAACGCCACGCAATGCCGATGGGCTGTCTCGTGAAGCCCCACCGCGGCGCGCCCGAGCAACGCATGCTCGCCGTCGTCGCGCGCGGCACGCGCGTGATCGAGTGGTACACCTACGGCCCCGATTACGCGAAGGGCGACAGCTTCTCGCAATCATCCGAGTTGCTCGAGCGCGTCGCCCGCGCCGCGCGTTTCCTGGGTCGCGGCGAGGACTGGCTCTTCGGCGCACGCCCGGCCAGCGCGGCGGAGGTTGCGTTCGTCTCGCCGCGCGCGACGGAAATTTGGAGCCGCACCGCGGGCATCGGCGGCGCGGCGTTCGAGAATGCCAAGTGGGTTTACCTCGCGCTCGCCCACGCGCACGTGCCCGTGGACATCCTCAGCGAGGCGCAACTCGCCGAGGGAAAACTCGCGCGCTACAAAGTCATCTACGTTCCCGGCACGCACCTCCGCCGCGACGCCGCGACGCAACTCCGCGACTGGGTTGGCGCGGGCGGCTCGCTCTGGACCGATGCCTTCGGACTCGCGCGCGACGAGGCCAATCAACCGCTCACCGCGCTTGCCGACGTCCTCGGTCTCGCGACGCGCAAACTCGAAACGTGGGGCACAGTCGATGGCTACCGCGCGACGGACATCAAGCCCTTCGCTGAAACGAACGCCCCTTCCGGCGCGCGCCTCTCGTGGTCGGGCAACGAACTGCAAGCCGCCATCGGTCGCGAACCCCTTTCCCCGCGCACCGCCGAAATCCTCGCGCGCTTCGCCGACCAACAGCCCGCCGTCACGCGCCAGCGCTTCGGCAAAGGCGACGCGACGGTCGCGGGTTTTTGGTCGGGCCTCACCTACTCCGCCAAGGTTCGCCGCGCGGATTTTTCGATGCGCGCGGATTTTCCCGCCGCGGTTCGCGCGTTGATCGCCGCGCCCGCGCTGGCGCGAAATGTCTCCCAACCCGCGCGCCCCTCCGAACCGCTTGTCGAAGCCCGCGCGCTCGAACGCGACGACCGCCGCTCGATCGCCCTCATCAACTGGGCCTACCAACGCACCGCGACCTCGCCGGGCAAAGGCGAATTGCAAATCGCGCAAAACCTCCGCATCGACCTCCCCGTCGGCCACGGCGCGAAATCCGTGCGCTCCCTCCTCCACGGCCCGCTCGCGCTCACGCAAAACTCCGTGACCCTCCCAAAACTCGCGGAGATTGATTTGTTGATTTTGGAGTGAGGCCGTGGCGCGGCGGGGCTGAAGTCCCGCAGGGACGACCGCCAATAGCCCAGCGTTTCAACGCTGGGCGGGCGGTGACGGGGGAAGCCAGTCCCGCAGGGACGGCAGAAAAAAACGGCGGGCAGTGGTGGCTGGATGCTTTCGTCCCTCCGGGACTCCCCGCGTTGGCCCGCCCCACCCAGCGTTGAAACGCTGGGCTATTTTCCCTCAGTCCCTCCGGGACAAAGCCAGCGACTTCCCAGTCAGCGACGCCTCCTGAACCGAATCCATGCAGTGGCAGCACGACCGGAACGCGGCGTTTACGCCGCTTCACCGCACGCACGCCGGGCGGGCACGAACGCCAAACGAACGCACGATTTGATTCGGCTGGTGAAGCGGCGTAAAC
>JAYVOY010000245.1:0-6716 GCA_043757645.1 Verrucomicrobiota bacterium | reverse complement strand
CAGGCCTCGTTGATGAGGTCGGTCTGATTCTTCGCGTCAATCGGGCTGACCGCGATGCCGTCGATGCCCTGCGCGAGGAGCGTCTCGATCATGCGCTTCTGATCGATGATGCCTTTGGGCGGCATTTGCACGAGGCACTCGATGTTGTACTCCTTCTCGCCCGCCTTCACGCCCGCGGCGGCGATGTTCCAAAACGGATCCACGCCGTTCGTGACGTAGGCGATTTTCAATTTCTTGCCCGGCTTCGTCGTGGCTGCCGCGGGCTGGCCCTCGGATTTTTCGGCTTTAGGCTTCGGTTCGGGCTTGGGTGGGGCGGTGGTTTCGGCGGGTTTGTCGCAGGCGGTCAGCACGGCAAACAAAGCGGGCGTAAGAAGGGATAAGAAGCAGCGTCGGGTGTTCATAAGTGCGGCGTTTCTAGCGGAATCGCGTGCAGCGTCAAGCCGCGCGGCGGTGGCAGAGAGGGGGGGGAAGTCCCAGTACAAAGTTCAAAGCCCAGGGGAATCTCCCAGATTCAACCCGCACACCGAAGTGGAGATTGGGTGGGGCGTCGGAGCGCGGCCCTCCGGGCCGCAGCAGCCACGTGTGCGGGGTGAGCGTGAGATATTTATTGCGCCTCCGACAGAAGTCGCCGCCGCGGGCGGGACGCCCGCGCCCCGTTCCACACCTGAGATGCGAGCGGTTGCAAATACGGCGGCGGTCGGGTCGTGGATGAATGGCTCCCTGCGAGTTGCACGTCCCGCGGTTGTCGTGGTTGTTGATGGCAGCGCCCGCTTTCGACCCGTGGCGCTTGGCCCTTGGTGATTCCCTTGAGCTTTGGGCTTTGGGCATTTGAACTTCAGCGGTTTCGCACCGCCCCGTTTCGACCTTCGGGGCAGTGCTTCCGCGAACCGTTTTCCCAGCACTCGCGGAGTATTTCCACCAAAGGCATTGAACGTCGCAAATCTTTCAGCTATGGTGCCGCGCAGTAGTCAGCGTACATTTATGAAGTCAAAAAACCGCATCGCCCCGATTTCCCTCGCCAAAGGCCAGGTCTGGAAACTTGAAGACAAGCATTTGGAGATCATGGAAGTCGGCAAGACCCTCACCCACTACCGCCTGTATCGGAACCAAAAGCGCGTCCCGATCAGCCTCGGCGGAATCCAAACGGTCACCGATTACCTGCGTTCCAAGGGTGCGACGCTGATCAAGGAAAGGCCCGTCGTGAAAGAAAAAGCGGCCGAAGTGGTCTCGGCAGGGAAACGGAGCTAATCGCAGAATCACACCCGAGGATGCGCTGGGCTTTGTTCAAATTCCGGCGCATCCTCCGTGTCCGCAGGCCAAGGCGCGGGAGCAAACCAGCAAAAATGGGTTTTGGCGGACATGGCCGCAACTTTTCCGCCGGGGAAGTGTAGATAACCACATGTCGCCCAGTTCGCGCCGAGTCAGTTCAAATTCACCAAGCCGTCCGTGTCCCGAGGACAATCCGCGGGCAATTCAGAAATCCAACCGCCCCAAATCCAACTTCCATCGTATGCGCATCCAACCCCGTTCCCAGTCCGGCTTCACCCTCATTGAGATCATGATCGTGGTCGCGATCATCGGCATTCTCCTCGGCATCGCGATCCCCAACTTCCGTGCCCACACGGAAAAGGCCCGCGCGCAAGCCTGTCAGGCGAATTTGCGGTTGATCAAAAACGCCGCCGCGCTCTGGGCGCTGGAAAACAAGAAGGCCCTCACGGACAGCGTGGATGTCAATGCGCTCGCGGATTTTTTTGACGAGAAGAAGATTCCCACCTGTCCTGCCGGCGGCACTTACAGCACGCCCTTCACGCCGAACACGCTGCCCACCTGCACGGTCGGCGGCACCCACAAGCTGGACTGAGTTGGTGGGGATTCTCGGAATGCGGCGCCGCGCCGCGCCGCGACTAAACCAGCCGCACCTTTGGGCGGGCAGCCCGATCGCGGCCCTCAAAGAGACTGGCCGGGACCCGGAAGGTTTTTTCTGGTCTCCCGCCAATTCACTCCCAACCGGGCGACAAAAGGGAGCAACCCCGCAAAGAAAACCGCCGAGGCCACCGCCCACCAAATATCCGACTCTCGGTGATTATTTGTAACCGAGAGACTGCCAAAGAATCCGAAGATCGCACCCACAGTGATCAATACTTTCATGGCTTCACTTCCGCTGGTTCCGCGCACACATGAACCAGACACGAATAGGTTTGCCCGTGAACGAATCGGGTCTGACCGCAACCCTGATTCATGAGTCTCGGATTGTCGAATAAATGTCTCCAAATACCTGAAACATCGTAGGCGCGGGGCTGCGCAGTTTGCCCGGATGCTTTCCAATTTCACGGCCTTCTCAAGGACGCCGGGATTCTCAAAAAGCCGCCGCTTTTCCGTTCATGGATCGCCCCCTTCTTTTCGCCATAAATTCCGGCGCGTTGCGGCCGGTCGCCGCGCTGGTTGCTGCCTTCGCTGCCCTGCAACTGGCGCTTGACCGCGCCTCATTTTCGCCAGACTTTCCGACCCACAATCCCAAGTCTGCGGCCCGGCCAAAACAAAACAGCTTTGCCCCAATGAACCTCATTGCTCGTTGCCTCGCTCGTACCGAGAAGGCGTTCCGCTCCACGCCGAACCATTGCGCCACCACCCCATCGTCACGCGCGCGCCCGCAGGCCTTCACCCTCATCGAACTACTCGTGGTGATCGCCATCATCGGCATTCTCGCCGGGATGCTTTTGCCCGCGCTCGGCCAGGCGAAGGAAAAATCCAAACGCATCAAATGCGTCTCGAACCTCCGCCAGCAGGGCGTCTCCAACACGATGTACCGCGACGATTATCAGGAGGAGTTTCCCACCGCGAACAACCCCGGCACCGGCGCGCCGGATGTCGTTTACACTTACTACGCGTACGGTGGTAAAAACGGCACCGAGTACAATGCCCCCACCCGTTTGGTGAATCCCTACGTCACCATCAATGTCGCCGTCGCCACCAATTCCGACGCCGCCGCGCTGGTCTTCCGCTGCCCGAGCGACACTGGCGCGACTAGGGGATCATGGCCGAGCGACCGCAAACCGACCATTTTCGACACCTTCGGCAGCAGCAGTTTTTACAACTGCGGCGCCAATAACAACGACGGTGTCAAAGGTCTCTTTCGGAAACGCACCTCACACATCCTCAACCCGAACAAGGTCGTCGTGGTCAACGATTACTCGTTCAACGTCCACGCCCTCAACAGCGCCGTCTTTCAATACGCCTACTGGCACGACAGCAAACGCCTCGGCCTCGGCAACGTCTCCTTCGTGGACACCCACGTGGAGTACCTCCAAGCCACCCAGTTCGCGCCTGATTTCCAGCGCGGCGCGAACTGGACGCTGGTGTTCGATGACCCGTGAGCGCGGCGGTCGCGCGGGAACGAGCGCGGAGCGCGGCTGTGTGCGGAGCACCAGCCGCAGCGCGTGGCTGGCATAAGCGCCCAGATATTTTCCCCGACCTCTTTTCCGGAGAAGCCGCGTTCCGTGGACAGGGTCGAACTGTGCCGCTTACGCGAACACTTCCCGCACCGCCTTGCCCTTCCCATCTTCCGTCGCGTAGAACGGCCGCCCCTCAATATCAAACGCCGTCTTCGGACTCACGCCCATCGCGGTGAGAATCGTCGCGTGCAAGTCCATCACCGGCACCGGATTTTTCACCGCGATCAACGGACGCTCCTCCGCCGTCGCGCCGTAAACAAAACCCTGCTTCATCCCGCCGCCGAACATCACCACGCTCGTACCGCCCGTGAAATGCCGGTGCAGCCCGTAGTGCTTCATCTCCTGCAACGTCTCGCTCGGCGCGGTCGCCTGATCGCGCGCGTTCGAGCCGGGGATGCCCTCGATCATCGCGTCGCGGCTGAACTCGCTCGCGATCACGACCAGCGTGCGGGCGAGCAGCCCCCGCGCCTCGAGATCGCGCACGAGCTGCGCGATCGGCGCGTCCATGATCTTGTGCATGCCCGCGACCGTTTCGTGCCCGTCCTTGTGTGTGTCCCAATGCACGAACGGCACATACTCCGTCGTCACCTCGACAAACCGCGCGCCGTTCTCCACCAACCGCCGCGCCAGCAAACAGCCCTGCCCAAATCGCCCCGTGTTGTACTTCGCGTAAACCTCCCTCGGCTCCAGCGAGAGATCGAACGCCAGCCGCTCCTTGGCGCTCAACAACCGGTGCGCGTTGTCCAGCGAGCGCAACATCGATTCCTGCTGGAAATCACTCAGGAACTCGCGGTGCGGATTCTTGTCCACGAGCTTGCGATAAAGGCTGTAGCGATTGTCGAACCGCCCCGGCTCCATCCCCTTCGGCGGCCGCACCGACTGCGCCGCATCGTCCGGATACGGCAGATTCATCGGCCCGAATTCACTGCCGAAAAATCCCGCCGTCGTGAACGCCTTCAACTCCTCCTGTTCGCCCACGCCCTCGAGCCGCTGCCCGACGTTGATGAACGCGGGCATCACCGGATTGCGCGGCCCGAGCACCTTCGCCATCCACGCGCCGAGATGCGGACACGCCACCGTCTGCGGCGGCACGTAGCCCGTGTGCCAGTGATACTGGTGCCGCGAATGCAGGATGTGCCCGAGGTCCGGCTGCGTCGCGCTGCGGATCAACGTCGCGCGATCCAGCACCGACGCGATGTTTTCGAGGCCCTGGCAAATCTTCACGCCGTCCACCGCCGTGGGAATCGCGGGGAACGTGCTGAGAATATTTTTCACCGGCACGCCCTTGGCGAACGGCTGATACCGCTTCGGATCAAACGTCTCCGGCGCGGCCATGCCGCCGCCCATCCAGATCAAAATGCACGCGTCCGCCGTGGGCTTCGGCTGGACGATTTTCTCCGCGCCCGCGCCCGCGCCGAGCAAGCGCGGCGCGCCCATTGCCAGCGTGGCCGTCGTGGCGGCCGCGAGTTTTTGCAGAAAGTCGCGCCGGGTGTTCTGTGGGTCGAGTGGTAGCGGGTTCATAATGGCAACATCAGGTAATCAGCAATAGGAGGTTGGACGCGGGCGGTTCAGGATTTGTTAGCACTTACTTTCCGGGATGACACCGCATCACGTGTGATTCACCAAGTTCATGTCGGCGGTAAAGTTCCCAACTTCGCGCATCGCTCACAGTATTCCTGCATTCGCGGTGGTAACCAGTCCGTGGTCCCGCGAACGGTGTCCAACCACGCTTTCAAATCCTTCATGGTCTGTTTGCGTTTCGGCTTGCGGCGCGGCGCGGCGCGTTTGCGCGCTGGCGCATGGCGGGCCACCTCCTGCTGCGCCAGCCAATCAAGCAGCGCCTGAGCCTGCGTGTCCGACAGGCTCCGCACTTTTTTAACTGCGAGTTGAACGGTGCTCATGATCTGACAAGTCGCTGACCGAATCAGCTCGAACAACCCAAAGCTCGGCGACGGCTGAGTGCGCTGGGGCAATCATGGTTAAGTCGCGTTTGCTTTGCGAATGTGCTCACGAACCTCGTCTATCGAAAGAGCGGGGCGGCGGCGGTGTAGCATGGCATGACAGTTTGGGCAGACTGGTCGCAAGTCGGCGACGGGATCAACGCGATACTCGCGGCCTATCTGTGAAATCTCAAGTAGGTGGTGAACGTGGATGAAATCTTGTCCAACCTCGCCGTAAGCTCTGCCAAAGTTAAAGCCGCACACGACGCAGATGGGGCCGTAGTGCTGAACGCAAAGCGCGCGGGCTGTTGGATTGCGTTCGTAAGCATTGACGGTTATTTGGCGTGTGGCTCCCTCGAAAAGGTCGCGATAGCCTGTAACCTCTTCGGCATAGCTATCGGAAGCGTCCTCAAGTAGGCCAAGCTCGGTCAGAGCGGAGACTAACTCGCCTCGGAGCGTCCAGACAAAGCCGCGCTGCTCCTGAAGTCCGTGGGCTAAAATCGCCCACCACTGACAAGAACCGTTCTCGCGTTTAGATGGGCTAAGATGTAGATGGTTTGCGACTCGATGGCCGAGTCTGCCAAAAGCGCCGTTGACCTCGATGATGGCCTTATAGCCGAGCAGCCGACAAAGCTGTCCGGCGGTCGCGCTGCAATCTTGGCAGCCGTAATGCGTGCGAAGAAGGTCAAGGTCGCCCTCTCCGAGCATGTGTTCTGCCGCTAAGGCGCTTTTGAATTGCTCTGTAGAGATGTGCATAGTGGCCTAACAAGAAGGTTCCCAACACTTCGACAACCTCATCGTCCTTTGATTTCAACCGGACCAAGCGAACGCAGGGCCTCGAACAAATTGCGCGCTCGCGCCTTGGGCTTGCCGACCCGCGCGGCTGTTTTGGCGTGTGTGGATCGGGCCGCGCCTTTCTTGTTCGGTGTCTCGACAATCGCTGTGTTCATGGTTCGTAGCATCGGTTCAAAATCGAATGGTTGCCATCTGGTTTTCCGATTCGCCCATCAGCGCCGGGCATCTTCCCGCGGACCGCCGCCGTCCCGGCGGCTCACGATGTCCAAATAACGCGCGCGTGCGAGCCTTGCCCAACGTGCGGTGCCAACCCCGGTCACTGGAACCGGCCGCCGCGAACTGCCCGACTCCACGGACCCGTCGCGCCCTGAGCCGCCGGGACGGCGGCGGTCCGCCCGGTTGGCATCCGGGCCAGTGTCGGATTGCGCGCTCACCGCACCAACTGAAACTCCGGCAGCATCAGCACGGCCCAGAGCAAATCCTGCACGCCCTGGCTCGCGGGTTTTTCGCCGAGCACGTCGCGGGCGAG
>JAYVOY010000244.1:0-6757 GCA_043757645.1 Verrucomicrobiota bacterium | reverse complement strand
GCCGAGCCGCCGCTCGGGTGCATCGAGGGCAGGCACACGTAGGGCGGCACGCTGCCGCGCGGTCCGAGCGTGTGCGCGATGAGCGAGCCGTAGGACGGATACTGGTTGTTCGGCTTGAGGCCGCCGTTAAAACCCGCGTTCGGCTGATGCCCCGTGAGCATGTAGTGATCGCCGCCGCCGTGATCCGCGTTGCTGTGCGTGAAGGAGCGGACCTGCGAAAATTTATCCATGATCTTCGCCACGCGCGGCAAATGCTCGCACACGCGCACGCCGGGAATATTCGTGGGAATCGAACCGAACTCGCCGCGGATGTCCGAGGGCGCGTCGGGCTTCAAATCGAACGTGTCGATCGTGCTCAGACCGCCCTTGAGAAACACGTAGATCACCGACAAATCCGAATTGATCGCGGCCTTCGCGCCACGCGTCGCGCCGCGGGCTTGCAGCGCGAGCAGGTTCGGCAAATCGAGCGGCAGCCCGAGCAGGCTCGCCGCGCCGAGGCGGAGGAAGTCGCGGCGGCGGGTGCCATCACAAAAGCGGGCGGGAGTTTTCATAAGCGTTCGGGGTTAGTGGTTGAAAATGAACTCGAGCGAATTAATCAGGCTCCACGCCAAATCCTCGGCGGATTCGCGGCGCTGGCCGGCGCTCGTTTGCAAATGTTTCACGGCGGACGCGCGTTCCGCCGCGCTCGGTGGGCGGCTGAAACACGCGAGGTAAAGCTCCTCCGCCAGCGTCGCGTCGTCACGCGCGGATTGCACGAGCCGCGCGACCGTGCCGGCGTCGTGGATGAGTTTGCCGTGAATCTCCGGCGAGTTCAGCAGATGCAGCACCTGCGCCACGCTCGCGTCGGCCTGCCGCTCGCATTCGCACGGCGTGCTGCGCAGCGGGCGGCCGAAAATTTTCAGGAAATAATGCTTCATGTCGCTGTCCCAAACCTGCGTCGCGCGGTAGCCGCTCGGCACGCCGTCGAACTTCTCCGGCACGCCCGTCACCTGACAAACAGCATCGAACAACACCTCGGCGGGCAGCCGCCGAAACAGCGCGCGCGAATAATTCTGCTCGTCGAATTCGTTCGTGTCGTTCGGCGTGGCGGCGAGTTGATACGTGCGCGAGGCCGTCAGCGTGCGGATGATTTGCTTGAGGTCGAATTTGTTTTCGACCGCGTGTTTCGCGAGCGCTTCGAGCAGTTCCGGATTGCTCGCCGGATTCGTCGCGCGCACATCATCGACCGGCTCGACGAGGCCGCGCCCGAAGAAATGCGCGACGAGGCGGTTCACCAGATTGCGCGCGAACCACGGGTTCTCCGGCGCGGTGAGCCACGCCGCGAGCGCGGGGCGGCGGTCGCCCTCGGTGAGGCTCGCGAAGTTCTCCGCGCCGAGCGGCAGCGGCGGCACGAGTTCGCCCGTGCGCGGATTGCGCGTGGGCGGATTGCCCTCGGCCACGAGCACCTCGCCGACCGCGCCCTTGCGGAAACTGACCTGCTGAAAAAACGCGCTCATGCCGTAGTAGTCGTTCTGGCTCCAGCGATCGAAGGGATGATGATGACACTCCGCGCAGGTGATCCGCACGCCCATGAACACCTGCGAAAACATGCTCGCCATCTCGCCGGGCTTGGCCGCGACCTTGTAGAAGAAACTCGCGCCCGACTCATCGAGCGGCCCCTCGCTCGTCAACAACTCGCGCGCCATTTGATCGAACGGCCGGTTCGCCGCGAGCAGTTGGCGAATCCAGCGATAATACGCATACGCCTCTTTTTGCCCGAGCTTCTGGCGGTCCACGCGCAACAGGTCCGACCATTTCATCGCCCACAAATCCGCGTATTCGGGGCGCTCGAGCAGCGCGTCCACGAGCCGCGCGCGGCGGTCGGGACGGCGGTCGTTCAGAAATTGCCGCGCTTCCGCGGGCGTCGGCAGCGTGCCGATAAGGTCGAGCGACGCGCGCCGGAGAAACTCGCCGTCACCGCAAAGCTCCGACGCGCGGAGATTGAGCTTCGCGAGTTTTGCGTCCACCAGGCCGTCGATGAAATTCAGCCGCGCCACCGCCGGTCCCGCCGCGGGTTTTCCCTCGCGCGGCACCAGCGCGAGAAACACCGCCACCTCGCCCATGAACCGCGCCATCACCGCCGCCTGCCCCGGCAGCGTGCCTGCGGTGACGAGGCCGTCCTCGGACACGCGCGCGAGATTTTCCTGATTCGACTGGAACTGCGCGAGCCGCGTGACATCCACCTTGCGCCCGTCGCTGTAGGTCGCGACCACGCGCAACTGCTGACTCGCGCCCGCGCTCATCACCCGCTCCGGCGGCGCGAGTTCGATGCTTGTGACGCGCGCGTCGTTCGTCGTGCCGAACGGCGTGCCGGCCGCAATCCACGCGCGCAACGTCGCCAACTCGGGAGTGTCCGCGTGAATCCGCACGCCGCCGCGATGCGACATTTCGCCGCTCGGCTTTTGCAAAATGAGACTCAAATCCGGCGCGGCGGGCGACACGCGCCGGCCGCGGCCCTCCTTCACAATCGCGCGGAAATCCGCCGCCGGATCGGAGCCAAACACGGACAACTTGAAACCCGCCTGCCCCTCCGCCTTCGCGTGGCACGACGAGCCGTTGCAGCCAAGCCGGCTCAACAGCGGCGTGATGTCGCTCTCGAAATTGTACCGCCGCACGCCCTCCGCCGGACGAATCTCGACCTGCGCCCGCGTCGTTTGTCCCGCCGCCCGCACCTCGAGCGTGCCGCGCCCCTCGCGGCGCGGTTGGAGTTCGCCGCCCGCGCTCACCGCGAACACCGCGGCATCCAGCGAATGGAACGTCGCGTCGCGCGTGAGGTCCACGAGGCGGCCGCCCGCCGTCTTGCCATTCACCAACACGCGGAACCGCGCGTCCGGGCTATCCACCGTGATCTTCGGAGGATCGATCAAAACTTCCGTGATGACCGCGGCAGGTTGCGTCGCCACCACGCCCGTTGCGGCGGCGGCGGCGGGGTTGGGAGAAAAACTTCCGAGAAGGAAAACAACCAATGCCAGCGCGGCGAAATGCGCGCGCGCGCGGGTGTTAGCGACCAAAATAATTTGGTGTCGCAGGGCGTTGGCGGCGGTCGCAGTCGTCATCAAAATCAGTTCTGGAAATTGGGTAAAACCCGCTGGCGTCGCAGGGTTTTGGGGCGCGCAATCACCGACTCGCCGTGGTGCCGGGCCATTCACCAGCGACGCGTGAAATCGCGGGTGGCGCGGGGCCGGGGAGAGTGCGCGGGCGTTACCGCGCAGCGCCGAGCAACGACGCGGCTTGCGCCCAAATTTGTTCGCTCACCGTTTCGAGGTCCGCGGTCGCGTCGATGACTTTGACGCGCTGCGGTTCGGCGGCGGCGATTGCGAGAAAGCCCGCCTCGACGCGGTCGAAGAAATCCGCGTCCGCCTCCTCGAAACGATCGCGCACCGCGCCCGCGGCGGCGCTGGCGGACGAGCGTTGCGCACGGCGCAGTTCGCTGACGCGGCGCGGGATGTGGAGCAACAGCGTGAGATCCGGCTTCGTCGGGCCGACGGCGAACTCGATCACGCCGCGCACCAAGCCGCGATCCAGACCGCGACCGTAGCCCTGATACGCCGTGGTGGAATCGTGGAAGCGATCACTGACGACGACCTCACCCGCGGCCAGCGCGGGGCGGATGATTTCGCGCACGAGTTGCGCGCGGCTCGCGTTCATCAGCAACAGCTCGGCCTCGGGCGTCATCGCGTGATTGGCCGCGCTGTGCTTGAGCGTGTGGCGGATTTCCTCGCCGATGGGGGTTCCGCCGGGTTCGCGGAGCGTGCGGACGACGCGGCCAGTCGCGCGAAGACGATGGGCGAGCAACTCGATTTGCGTGGACTTGCCGCCGCCCTCGGTGCCTTCAAATGTGATGAACCAACCCTTCATGGGCCGGGCGCGCGGGGGATTACTTCTTGCCCTGGGGCGGTTGGTAATCGGGGCTTTGGGACACCGGGAGACTCCGGGTGCCGAGATAAGCGGCGGGGCGGGAGGGAATGTTTTTCGTGAGATACTCGGAGAGGGATTCAATCTGCTCGGAGGAGAGCGGGCCGCCGAGATTTTTGGCGAAGGCCGGCATCAGCGAGTTGGGTTTGCCGCTGGTGGTCCAGAATTTCCAATACTCGTAGTTGGTCGGGTTTTTCAGGTTGTGCAGGTCGGGCACCATGCCGGCGCGGTGCGGGCCTTCGTGGCAGACGCCACACGCGGCGACATAGAGGTCCTTGCCCATTTTGCCCTTGGCGGGATCGACGTGGCACTTGGCGCAATCGCCCTTGAACACGGCCTGCCGGTCATTCATCGCCACGAGCATGTTGCGCTGGCGGTCCATGTTCACGCCGGCCGCGGTCTGCGTGGCGGCGGGTTCGGGAATGTTCACGCGGATGACCAGCGGCTTGTAGCCCGCGGAGGTGTCGAGCGTGATGCTCTTGGTCAGCATGCCCCACTTGTTGCGGAGATCGACGGCGACCTGGACGTTGCCGCTCTCGCCGGGGATGAGATTCCACGGTTGGCTCGGGAGTTTGGCCACGGTGCAGCCGCAGGAACTGTTGACGGCTTTGACGGTGACGAGTGCGGGCGAAATGTTGGTGAGCGAAAAGGTGAAGTGCGCTTGTTCCTGACCCAGCTTCGCGTCCTGCGTTTTCATCGTCGCGTCGAACGACAACGGAAACGCGGCCAAACCTTCCGGTGCCGCGACAGGCGCGGGCACCACGATGGAAGCGGGTGCGGCGGCGGCGGCTGGCACGGGGTTCGGGGCCTGCGCCCGCAGCGCGAAAACGCCCTGGGGAGTGAAGTGAACCGCCAGCGCAGTGAGGAGCAAAAGCATTCGCGACATGGGCGGGGACCGTAGCACGGGGCGCTTGAAATGAAAGCGGGTTTTGGCCGGACGCCGGTTTTGGGGCGCATCTTGACACTGCCCCCGGAGCGCGGCTGTGTCGCAGACCAGCCGCAGCAACCCCGACGCCGTGGCACGGCGGGAAGACTCCAGACGACGGGCCATGCCAACCTGCTGCGGCTGGTGCTGCGCACACAGCCGCGCTCCGGCACGGCAAACTCGCGGGGACAGTGTCCAGATGCGCCCCCGGTTTTGCGGGGTGAAGCGCGGGTGGCGAGGGATGGCATCCGGTTGGCGCGCTGCCGTCTCGGCGGCTCACGGCGTGATCCGTCCGCGAGGTCGGACAGACTGTGGCGGTTGGTCGGAGTTGGTGGGGTTGTGCCACGCGGTCGGCAAAATTCGCCGCGTCTTGGTTTGGATGCCGTGAGCCGCCGAGACGGCGACGCGCCGGGGAGTGTGCGCTGCGCCCGTCTTCATCCAACCCGCTTCAATCGCGGCCCCTTCGGCGTGTCCTCGATCACCCAACCCTTCGCCTTCAACTCCCCGCGCACCGCGTCGGCGCGGGCGAAGTCCTTCGCTTTGCGCGCGGCCTGGCGTTGGTTCAGCAACTCGACAATTTCCGCCGGCGCTTCCTCCTCGCCCTTGCGCCCGAGGCCGACGATGGCGTCCACGCGCGCCCAGGTGGCGAGCGCGTTCGCGGCGAGCGCGGGCGTCGTCGCGCCGCTGGCGAGGAGGCGGTTCGTTTCGCGAATCCAATCGAAGACAAGGCCCCACGTGGCCGACACATTCAGGTCTTCATCCAGCGCGGCGGTGATGCGCTCGAGCAGCGTCGCGTCCGGAGTGCCCGTGTTCGCACGCGCATTTGCTCCGGCGCTAGCACTCGCGAGTTCGCGCAATTTCGCGAGGCATTCGTCGAGCCGCGCGAGCGCGGTGCGCGCGCCGGTGAGGCTCTCAAGCGTGAAGTTGAATTGCTCGCGATAATGCCCGGACAAAAGCACGAACCGAATCTCTCGCCCGGTGAAGCCCTTCGCCAGCAGGTCGCGCAGCGTGAAAAAATTCCCGAGCGACTTGCTCATCTTCTTGCCCTCGACCAGCAAATGCGCGCCGTGCATCCAATACTTCACGAACTTCTCTCCGCCGGCCTGCACCCCCGCGCCCTCGCTCTGCGCGATCTCGTCCTCGTGATGCGGGAACATCAAATCCTCGCCGCCGAGATGCAGATCGAAACTCGGCCCGAGAATTTTCATGCTCATCGCGGAACACTCGATGTGCCAGCCGGGCCGGCCCTCGCCCCACGGGCTGGGCCAGAACACGTCGCCATCCTCGGGCACGCGGGCCTTCCACAGCGCGAAGTCGGCGAGGGATTCCTTCGCGTATTCGTCGCTGGCGACGCGCTCGCCGGCGCGCATTCCCTCGAAGTTCAAGTTCACAAGCTGGCCGTAGCAGCAGCCGCAACCGCGGTATTTCTCGATGCTGAAATAAATCGAACCATCCGCCGCCTGATACGCGATGCCGCGCGCCAGCAGCCGCCCGATGAGGTCGATCATCTCCGCGATGTACTCCGTCGCGCGCGGCGTGTGGTGCGGGCGGACGCAGCGGAGTTCGTCGAGGTCTTGGAGAAACTCGGCCTCGAATTTGCCGGTGAACTCGCGGAGCGTCGTCCTTTGTTCGCGGACGCGCTGGATGATCTTGTCCTCGACGTCCGTGATGTTCATCACGTGCGTGACAGCGAATCCGCGGAACTCCAGGTGGCGCCGCACGAGGTCCGCAAAAACGAAGGTGCGGAAATTCCCGATGTGGGCAAAGTCGTGAACCGTCGGTCCGCAGCAATAAACGCCGACGCTTTTTCCGGCCGGATCCCGCGGCACAAAATCCTGCAACGAACGCGTGAGTGTGTTGAAAATCTTCAATCCCATA
>JAYVOY010000243.1:0-6766 GCA_043757645.1 Verrucomicrobiota bacterium | reverse complement strand
TCCTCGATCTGGCGGCGGAGCGCGCCGGCCTTGAGGGAGGCGAGGATGAGCTTGTTGTCGCCCCAGATGAGTTTGTTGGTCCAGCCCTTGAGCTGGCGGCCGGAGAGGTCGAGGAGGTCGGGCTGGAATGTGGAAGCGGCATCCTGCCGCTTGGCACCCGAAGACAAGCGGCTGGAAGCCGCTTCCACTCTGGGTTCGTCGATGTGTTCGAGGGTCTGGAAGGGGAGAATGGCGGTGCAGACCTCGCGGGTCTTGCCGTTCCAGACGAGTTCGACCTCGCGCTTGTCGTCGAAGAGGAGGAAGCGGTATTTCTCGGGGAGGGGCTTGCCCTGCTCGATGAGCTTGATGAGGTCGCGCTTCTCGGCGTCGGTGAGTTCGTAGGCGGCTTCGCGGGGCATGGCGTGTGGCTACGGTTTGAATTCCGGGATGGCCCGGCGCATGAACTCGTCGAACAGCGGCACGGTGAAGGCAATATCGCCGTGAGCGGGGCTGTAGATCATTCCTTTCTTGATGAGCTTGGCGCGGACCGGCCCCAGGCTGCTGATCTTGACTCTCAAAGCTTCGGCGAGGTCGCCCGTGCGCTGCGGCCCCGGCCCAAGTCCAGCGATGGCGCGGAGGAAGTTTTTTTCGCTGGGAGTGAGGCGGTCGAAGCGCACGCGGAAGAAATTCTGGTCGAGGCGGGGAATGACCTTCTCCGTGGCGGCCTCGAC
Organism: Verrucomicrobiota bacterium; assembly: GCA_043757645.1. Taxonomy (GTDB): domain Bacteria; phylum Verrucomicrobiota; class Verrucomicrobiia; order Limisphaerales; family BJHT01; genus BJHT01. The sequence goes on along the minus strand of JAYVOY010000243.1, from coordinate 6,056 downwards.
GATGGGCCGGGTAATGGGGCTGGCCGGGGCCAGATTCCAAGCCTGATAGCCCCACTCTTGTAGGAAATACGGGTAGCCTTTCGTCAGGCGAAATACTTCGGCCAAGGCCGGGACCTCGAACACGACTCCGGCCGCCTGGGTCGGTTCGCGGAGCGCCTTCGCGGCGTCGTCCTCGGAGAGCGCCCCAATATCCGGGAAACTGAAAAGCCGCTCGGCATAGGATTTGGATTCCCCCGCCAGACCGGGAAGGATGGGCAGGCCCGCGCCGAGCAGCACGAGCGGAAGCTGGCGTTGCTGCACCTTGTGCATGGCCATGATGAGCGCGCCCAACTCCTTCTGATTGAAGTATTGAACTTCGTCGATCAACACGGCGACGGCGCTCTTCCTTTCCTCAGCGGCCTCGGCGACGGCAACGAAAAGATTCGGCAGATCAATCTCCAGATCGCCGCTGTCGGCGGCTCCCTTTTCTGGGTCAATGTCCAAGCCAAACGTGACCTCCCCCACTTCGACCTTGAGGCCACCCATGAAACTCCGAAGGACGGCCAGTCCACGTTTGACCTTGTCTCCGGCTCCAGCCACCCGGTCCAAATCGAAAAGGACGGTTCGCAGGTAGGGGGCGATCAACGGCCCGAGCGGCTTATCTTCGTGAGCTTCAATCGCGATGGTCCGATACCCGTCCGCCTTCGCCATGCGCTCGATTTCGTTGAGTAAAACGGTTTTTCCTACTCCCCGAAGGCCAGTGAGTAACATGCTTTTCTCGGATTTTCTCTGTTTGACACGACCGAGAAGAACACGGGCCTGAGTGAGGATCGGGTCTCGACCAACCAACTCGGGTGGTGGAGAGCCGGCACCGGGGGCGAATGGGTTTTTGATCGGGTCCATATTCGATTTATACCAATGTATAGCCGCTTATACCTAAAAGCGAGTATATTTAGATACACATCGCCAAATCGGCCAGGAGACGGTTCTCTGTTCTTGGCGGGCATTGCCCATAGTCAGGATTTGTAATCGGTGAAAGTGTTGGCCAGTGCGGCGAAGGTTTTCGGGGCGTGTTTCTCGAAACTGGTCTGGTCCACGAACACGAAATCATAGCGCTGGCCATTCTCCTCGGCGGCGGTGGCGTCAGCGCACCATTGCTTGAGCCGGGCCATTTTTTGCGGGAGGTCCAGTTCGGCGCGGCCTTTGGTTTCCACGACCCAGATTTTGCGGTCGTTCGTGCGGACGATGAAGTCGGGCGTGTAGTTGGCGAGATCGCCGTTGGCTTTCACGTAGTCGAGCTTGAAGCCGACGGCGAGGTAGTTCTTGGCGAAGGCTTGCACGTCGGGCGCGGCTTCGAGAAACGCGGCGAAGGTGAGTTCCAGGCCGCCGGAGTTCGGCTCGCCGACGATGCGGTTGAAAATGGATTTGGTGGCGTTGAGGTAAGGCCGGTGTTCAGTGCGGAACGGGCGGGTGTCGCGCAGCCGGATGTGGCCTTCGATGCGCGTCGTGCCGGTTTCCTGCACAGTGAGGGCGTTGATGGCGGACTTGAAGGCGTCGTAAAGAATTTTCCCCGCGTCCGGCTCGGAAAAATTCCGCAGCACGACGGGGTCTTCGAGATTCACCGGCGACGGCGTGAACAGAAAGTCGCGCATGAAGTCGCGCACCTTCGGATAAAGCACCTCGTAGCCGCCGACGAGCCGCAGGTCTTTCAACAACTGCCGCGCGAAGAAGGCCACGACGGAGCGGTAGTCGGCCACGCCCGCGCCGTCGAGGGTGATGGTGTGGTGAATCTCCGCATCGAGCATGGTCTTGAAAACGATTTCGCGGGTTTCCTCCGGCGTGAAGGGCTTGAGCGGCAAGAGTTGGTTGCCGAAAGTGGCCGGGGCGAGGGCATCGAGATTTTTGAATTCGCGCTGAAAACGACGCGTGAGCCTCGGCACCGGGATGTCGAGGGTGTCGAGGTTCTTGTCTTTGTTCTCCGCGTCCACTTCCACGATCAGCGAGTCGTGCCGCTCCGCGCCGCTGCCCATCGGCACGCGCTCGAAGGTGACGCCTTCGCTCTGGATGGACTCGACGAAATCCATGAAGGCGGGCGTGCCCATGACGGAAACGGTTTCGCGCACGGTGTCGTTGCCGAAATACATCCGGCGCAGGCCGCGGCCGAGGGTTTGCTCGGGCAGGATGTTGGATTGAGCGACGTAGGCGCGCAGGCCGCAGATGACGGTGACGTTGCGCACGTCCCAGCCCTCCTTGAGCATGAGGACGGAAACGATGGCTTTGCAGGGGGAGTTCCAGGTGTCGATCTCGTTGGATTCCTTGCGGAGCTTCACGAGTTCCTCCTGGTTCTTGCCGGAGGCGGCCTCGGAAATTTCGCCGTTGTTCTTGGTATGGATGACGAGCACCGCGCCCTGGAGTTCGGGGCAAATTTTCGGGAGATATTCGCCGACCTCGTCGCAGTTGCGTGTGTCGTCCACCATCACGAATAGGACGGCTTTCTTGCCGAGTTGCTTTTGCTCCGCGTGGCTCTTGCGCCATTCCTCGATGCCGAGCTTGAGGTAGTCGTCGTACTTCTCGGTGAAGATGGCGCTCTTCTTTTCGGCGAGCTTGGCCCGGCTGGCGTCGTCGGGCAGGACGGGATGCTTGACGACGTTTTGATGGATGGCCTCGACGAGCGGATAATCGGAAACCGTCTGGACGAAAATCGCGCCGTTGTCGTGGCGCGGCGTGGCCGTCACGTCCACCTGCAACGCGAGGCGGCGGTCCTTCTGAAGCATCTTGTGATGGATGTCCTGGATGGACTTGAACCACTCCATGCGGCTGTCGTGGATGTGGTGCGCCTCGTCGTTGAAGACGGCGAGTTCCTCAATCTCGCGGATGATTTCGCCAAGGTCGGTCTTGCTGTCGGTGGTCTTGCCCGCCGGCTTCGCTCCGAAGGCCTCGGCGAGGAAGTAATCGCGCAAGTCGTCGTCTTCGAGCGACGCCTCGACCACGTCGCCGAGATAGACGCGGTGAATGTTCGTGAGAAAGAAATTGCCCGTGGGGCGGACGATGCGCACGTCATCCTGAATGTGCAGGGTGAGTTGGAAGTCGTCGCGCCAGTTGCGCCCGTCACTGCCGTTGGGCGGCAGCACGGGATCGTTGAAGAAAATCTTCAAGCCGTCGAAGTCCGCTCGCAGGCGGTCGAGCACGATGATGTTGGGCGCGATGACGAGAAAGTTCCGGGAGAGCGCGGAGTCCGGCTCGTAGGTGCGATGGAAGAAGCTCCACGCGATGAGCAGCGAAAGGACTTTGGTTTTGCCCGCGCCCGTCGCCATTTTCAAAACGTAGCGCGGCCAGTCTTCGTCAAACATCGCCGGGGAAATTTCCGCGAGCGCGGAGAAGCGGATCAGGTCAAATTTGTCCCGCGCCTGCTTGACCTCGTGCAGCCAGATGACCGTCTCGACGGCCTCGCGCTGGGCGAAATAATACCGAAACGCGGAAAGCGAGCCGTCGGCGTTTTCGTTGAGATGCTCGGTCTCAAACCAGTGGCGGAGCAACGCAACGGAGGTTTGCGACGCACCGGCATAACCCTGGTGGCGCCAGGCGTGAACTTCCTTGCGGACCTTGGCAACGAGTGGCGCCAGCAGCTTTTCGTAAGCCGTGGCCCGCATCGCCTCGTCGGCAGGAAACCAGCGTTGCTCGGGAATGAGCGGTGCGTAGGGCGAGGTTGGGAAATTGGGGTGTAGGGCCATGTTTCTGTATGGTTAGACCAGGACGAAACTCGACGTCGGCGACAGCTTGTTTGTCGGCTGCTTTATCAATCCAAGCAGTCAAACGGATCGCACCGGTCTTCGCGTTCGAACTGAGGTGGAGGCCGGCGCCGAGGCGGTCTGCGCGGCAAGTGCGGCGGCGGCGGCGGCTTTTTGCTTCAGCCGTTGTTCCCAATCAGCGACCGTGGCCACGAGGATGTTTCGCAGCTTGAGGAGCTTATCAACTTCGGTTTGCAATTTTTCGACGTTTGCACTCACCGTTTTCGCCCGCTCCCCGGCTTCGTCGGCCTTGCGCTGCGCGTCGTCAAAACGCCCCAACTTCACGATGAGGACGCCCGACACCAAAGCGTGCCCCACCAGCGCGCCAATCAGCCCGACGACGAGCAGCGGTGTGATGACGGGATTCATGTGTGACGATGTTTTTAGCCCACGCTTGCTCGATTTGAAATCTCTCGGGTCCGTCCCGCTTATGGCACCACACCTCCGCAAGAGCAAGCCGCCAAACGAGTATCCGAATGCGCCCGTCGCATTCGCGCATCGTCCCCGGTAGCACCGCGATGCCGCGCGGTCTTGTTCCCGGTTCCACCTTTCCCCGCCGCCAACGACGCGAGGGGAATGGGATAGAACAGGGAACGAGGCCGCCCACAGGTCGGCCCTACCCGGTTTAGCGGCAGAGAGCACGCGGCCCGCCCCAACCGTCGTGTCCCAATTCTAACTTTCTTCTCCACGCCAAAAAGTGAGTGGCACGAGGTTTTCGGCGAGCCGCCGAAAACGGCACGCCAGCGGCGTGCGCTCCCCGCGCCGCGGCGCGGCGCGCACTCGCTGCTGCGGAGTCCGGGTTAAAATTTGGGATTCGTTCCCCCTCAAAAAAAAGAAAAGTTGGTGCGCGAGAGAGGACTTGAACCTCCACCCCTTGCGGGACCAGATCCTAAGTCTGGCGTGTCTGCCATTTCACCACTCGCGCAACCGAGAAGCACACTGCCCGTCAATTTGTCCCCCCCCCACCGCCGCACTCCGCCGAGATTCGGAGCCAGCAGCAACGGGCGCAATTCTTACAGCGCGATGCGCGATGGGCGCAAGCCGCCGATTCGTGCCGCACCTCACTTCCCGGGTGTGATTAACCCGAACTCCGAAGCAGGCGCGGCTTCCACCGCGCCTGCTTCGGAATTCGGGTTCAAAGGCGGCGTTCGGGATTAGGTCCTCGTCACCTCGTCTCCTGCAAGGCTAGGCGTCGAGGCGGCGGGGGCGGATGGATTTGCCGATGACGGGTTCGAGGGGCGCGGGAGTTGGCTCGAGCGCGGCGGCATCGGTCGCGCGCGGGCGACGGGTGAAGCGGGCGGCGAGGTCGCTGAGTTCGGTGTAGATCACCGGGATCACGTAGAGCGTGAGGAAGGTGCTCGAGATCATCCCGCCCACGACGGCGATGCCCATCGGGCGGCGGCTTTCCGCGCCGGCGCCGAAGCCGATGGCGATGGGGACGATGCCCGCGATGGTCGAGAAGGCGGTCATCAAAATCGGGCGCAACCGCGCGCGCCCCGCTTCGATCATCGCGTCGTGCGGCGAGCTGCCGGCGGCGACTTTTTGGTTGGCGAACTCGACGAGCAAAATCGAGTTCTTCGTCACGAGACCGACGAGGAGAATGAGGCCGATGAGGCTGAAAAGATTGATGTTCATCGCGGGCACTTCCGGCAACGCGAAGTGAACCAGCCACAACAAACCAAACGCGCCGATGCCGCCGAGCGGCACCGCGAGCATCACGGTGAAGGGATGCACGAGGCTCTCGAATTGCGCCGCGAGGGTCATGTACACCACGATCAACGCGAGGATCATCACGAAGAGAAATTCGCCGCCGGCATCCTGCAAATCCTTGGATTCGCCGGTCCAATCGTAGAGCACGTCCGCGGGCAGATCCTTTTGCATCATCTCATCCACGCGGCTCATCGCGGTGCCGAGCGGGACGTTGTTGAGCGACGCGGAAATCGTCGTGCTGCGGAGGCGGTTGAAGTGCTCGATCGCGTTGGGCGCGGCGGCGGTGCGGTGGCTGACGATGCTGCTGAGTTGTATGAGGCGGCCCTCCTGATTGCGTACGTAGAGGCGGTCGAGGCTCTGTGGCGTGAGGCGCGAGAGGCGTTCGAGCTGCGTGATGACCTGATATTGTTTGCCGTCGAGTTTGATGCGGCTGAGGTCGAGTCCGCCGAAAAGAATTTGCAGCGTGCGTGAAATGTCCTCGATGGAAACGCCGAGCGACGCGGCGCGATTGCGGTCAATGTCGAGGCGCAACTCGGGCTTCGTGACCTCGAAGGACGAGCGGGCGTTCAGCAGAAAACC
>JAYVOY010000242.1:0-6782 GCA_043757645.1 Verrucomicrobiota bacterium | reverse complement strand
CGCGCCAGCTTTTGGTTCACTATTCAGTGAGCATTTTGTGCCGTGGAAAATGCGCGCTTCCGCCCCGTTTGGACGGTGTGAGCCGCCGAGACGGCGGCGGTCCGACTGCATTGTTACGCCTTGGCGCTTGGTCCTTGCCCCATTCCCTTGAGCTTTGAACTTTGTTCTTGGAGCTTCCCCGGACGCCTCTTTGGTTGCGCGGACCACGCCGCCGCCTAGACTCCCCGGCAATTCAGCGACAAAAACTTCTTTCCAAAACACTCATGAAAAATTCCGCCACCGTTTCCCGTCGGCGCTTCGTCGCCACCGTTGCCACCACCACCGCCGCGCTGGCGATGCCGCGCGTGCTCACCGCGCAAAAGTCCGACCAGCAGCTCGTCATCGGCGCGGGCGAGCATCGTTACGAGGTGCTGCACAATTGGGCGCAATTGCCCGACAAGTACAGTTGGCAGACCTCGCACAACGTCGCCGTGGATCGCGACGGTTTGCTCTACGTCATCCACGAGGGGCGCGAGAACTTGAAGGATCACCCGTCAATTTTTGTGTTCGATGGCGCGGGGAAATTCGTGCGCGCGTTTGGCAATCAATTCCAGGGCGGCGGCCACGGCCTCGAAGTGGTCACCGAGGGCAAGGAGCAATTCCTCTACGTCACCGGTTATCAGCAGTTGAAAAATTTCGCGAAGCTCACGCTCAAGGGCGAGGTCGTCTGGGAAAAACGCGCGCCGATGGACGCGGGCATTTACGCGAAGGACGAGGACACCAAGCCCGCCAAGCGCTGGGGCCGCGACGCCTTCATGCCCACGAACTACGCGTTCCTGCCCGACGGCGGCTTCTTCCTCGCGGACGGCTACGGCTCGTGGTTCATCCATCGTTACGACAAGGATGCGAATTGGAAATCCAAGTTCGGCGGGCCGGGCAAGGAGCACGGCCAGTTCAACACGCCGCACGGCATCTGGATCGACAATCGCCCCGGCCACGACGCGTCCGTGGTCGTCGCGGACCGCGCAAACAAGCGGCTGCAATGGTTCACCCTCGAGGGCAAGCATCTCAAGACCCTCGATGGTTTCATCCTGCCCGCGAACATCGACATCCGCGGCGACGTGCTGCTCGTGCCCGACCTCAGCGCGCGAATCACGCTGCTCGACAAGGACAACAACGTGATCACGCACCTCGGCGAAGATCCCGAGTGGCGCGCGCAGGTGCTCAAGGACGGCATGAAACTGCGCCGCAGCCCCAAGGGCGAAGGCTGGGTGTCAGGAAAATTCCTGCACCCGCACGACGCGTGCTTCGATCCCGCCGGCAACATCTTCGTCGCCGAGTGGGTCGATACGGGACGCGTCACGAAGCTGCGGAAGGTGGGTTGAGCCACGCCGCAAAAATCCGGCCACAAACAGTGCCGGGGACTTCCGAAGAACCGGAGCGCCGAGCACCTGCTCGGCGCGCGCCTACCCGCCACCGCCCACGCCGAGCGGGTGCTCGGCGCTACGCAGCGGTTCCTAGCCCCGATGCGCGTCCGCCGGTGGACATCGAAACTCCCCATGATTTTGTGCGTCATGATTCTGTGAAGCTCTCCCGGCGCTGCTCGACGCGGAGCGTCCCAAATCTCCACAGAATCATGGGGAAAGACCGCGGGAAATTGGCCGCTGTCCGCGAACACCGCCCCATTCCGGATGCCTTCGTAAACTCAGCGGAAAGCCGGCAGGCATTGGCGGAACGTAGGCGTACCGAATCCCGACTTCAGCCCGTCGGCCGCAACACCGGCTGCAGCCGGGACTCCAGGCTCGCCGGGTTCGCCCCCGCCTCCGGCTCGATTTGCCGCACCAATTCGGGGAAACGACAGCCCGCGCAGAGCGCGTTGGAGTGTTCGCAGAAGTCGCGGACGATTTGAAGCAAGCCTTGTTGCGCCGCCGCGGTTCGCGGCAGACGCCGCGTCCCGCCCGACAACAACCGTTGCCGGGCAAGTTTCAGCACGGAGTTGTCCTCGCCCGCGGGCCAGCGGAGGTAAAGGCGCTCGACGGCTTCGCGGCGCGGCAAATCATTTTCCGCGACGGCGCGCGCCCAGAACCACGGGAGCAGCACATTCACCGCGAGATCGGTCACGCGCGCCGCGCCGAGGAGCGGCTGCGGGCGCGGCATCCGCGCGGATTGAAAGGTCCAGTGCCACGACCAAAAGTCGTCGCGCACAACCTGCAACACTGCGAGCAGCGCATTCGCCGCGGCGGTCCCCTGCCCCGCGGCGGCGAACCATTCCTCGAGGCGCGCGAAAAATTTCCCCTCGCAAATCCAATGCGCCGCGAGTGCGAGGCGGCGTTGCGGATTGTTCGCCGGCCGCAGTCCCGCGAACCGCCACGCGTCGCGCGGCAGCGTGATCTCCGCGAATGGCGCGCGCTCGCGCCACCATTGATCCCACAGGCGGCGCAACTCGGCCTCGGGTTCCACTTTGCGCCGCGTCAATTCCCCCGGCAGCAAGCCGCCCACGCCGAGCAGTCGCGATTGCAACAACGCCGGCGCGATGCCGCCGCCCGCGGGCACCAATTGCGGCAGCAATTCCGCGAGCCGCAGCATCGGCCACACGTTGTGTTTGTAGCCCAGCGCGCGAAACATTCCCTCCCACAGCGCCTGCTCCCAGCCGCCCGAACGCCCCCGTGCGAGGAGTTGCGCGGCCTTGCCCTCAAGCCGCACCAACGCGGCCTGCCGCAACAAATCAGCGAGCCGTTCCGCCGACAATTCCCGCAGCGGCGCGCAGCATTGTCCCGTGAGCGACGGCGCGGTGACGCCGGTCAAATCACCGCCGAACCACGCCGACAAATCCGTGAGCGGCGCGTCGAGTTTGTCCGCCAATTCCAGCGTCGGCAGCGCGCCCGCGGATTTGCCCGTCTCCCACACCACGTGCAGCACCACGCCGCGATACGCGGGATTCGCGTCGTGTCCGTGCCCGTGCCACTGCGCGGGCGCGAGATCGATTTCGATGTCCCCCGTTCGCGCCGGACCGGTGCCGAGCCGCACCACCGCGCCGCGAAAATCCGGCCCCGCCTCGCGATTCCAAAAACCCGGATGCAAAATCTGCACCGCCGTGCCATCCACCAATCGCAGCCCCTCGCGCCGCAGCCGCTGATGCTGCCACACGTGCTGCAACAACCGCTCCGGCGGAGCCGCGCCGCCAGCCTCACAAAGCGCCGCCTCGCCCAGCGCGGCGAGCCGCCAGGTTGCGTAGAGATTTGTGCCGGAAAATTTCACTCCGATTACGGTTGCACCACCTCGCCGCCGCCCCTGCGCCCGCGGTCGGAGTGGAAGGGTTCGGGGCGGTGGCACTTCTCCACGGCGCGATCCAGTTCCGGGTGTGCCTTGGACAATCCGGGCGGCGGGCGCGGTTGAAACCAAAATCAAGCCTCAACCAGATCCGCTTCCAATGGCTTCTGCTTTCTGAAGCGGCTTACGCCCAGCACGCTGAAGCCGATGACCTTGCCATTCGCATCCACCCGCTCCATCACCGCGTCGTGCGTGGTTTCTTTTTCATAGCCGGCGGCGTCGGAAAAGCGGACTTCAAGGAAATCCGCCTCCGCGTCGAACCATAGTTTTACTTTGTCGGCCCTCACACGCCCACGCCTTCAAGCTCCACGCGGCGCATCGTGTCCTTGCCACCGAAACGCTTTTGTGCGTCGAGGATTTCCAGCCCGGCCAGACGGCCTTCGCTGTCGTAATCCGCGGCGATACCTTCAGCCAGATGTTTTGTCGTGACCGTGGCTTCGCGAAACGTGATGCTCAACGCATCCGCTTCGGCGTCGTAACTGATTTTCATGGCTTAGAAGTAATACGTGTAAACGGTTATCACAACTATTTCGTCGGCTTCGTCCACAAACACCGGACGCACCTGTTTTGTCGCGTAAATTTTCCCGTTCCACTCCTTGCCAAACGGAAAATCCTTTCGGCAATCCATCCGGCCCAATTCCGTCGCATCCCATGCGCAAGTGCCAATCGCCTCTTCCACTTCCACTGTCGTGAAACCGCGGCTGGCAGTGTAACCCAAAGCGTGTTTGGAAAATCGAATCGGTTTCATTTTTCTCCCCAGATGGCGGCAGCTTGGACTGGAGTTTCACTTTTCCCCCTCAATCTCCGGCAAGCCCGGCGTGCGCTGCTTGCTGGTTTTTGCTGTTGTAGCGGCGGTCTGTGACCGCCGTGCTTTCACTTTCGGTGAAACCGGCAGGAGTGGGGCGGTGAGTTTTTCGTAGCGCGCGAACAGGAATTCCACGCGCTCGCGGTCGGAGTGGAAGGGTTCGGGGCGATAGCATTTCTCCACGGCGCGATCCAGTGTCCAATGCGCCTTTACCAAAATGGGTGGCATACAAAGAGGGTCGTATAAATCAGCGAGGGAGCAACGCCAGCCCTTTTCATTCACTTTCGGAAGAAAGCCGAGTTTGCCGTCGCCGCATTCAATGCGCTGCTTCAAGACCTCCTCGGCTGCCAGCCGCACCCTTGCTTTCTGTTTATCTGTCTCGGATTCGCCCGGCCAGGGAAACGTGTTGTAAACCATCGTGCCGCTATATTGAAACCGGCTTTCCAATCGCCCGGCCACGACTTTGACCCAAGCCATGTGCATCGCTGACGACAGAACACCAAACAAGTAAATATCCTTTGATTCGATGATGTAGAGCTTGTTGCTGGCAATTACATCTGGTGGCAGAAAGGCGATGGGGATGTAGTGTCGGTTCTCCGATGAGACTTCGGGAATGGCAATGTAAGAAGTCTCTGGCTGGGATTGGTAGAAGAATGTCGCGGGAGTTTCAGCCGCCTTCTTTGTGGGCACGGCGGTGCTTTTCAGGCGAAAATCTCTGACACTATCGACTCGCCGCTTGATTGGCAGCAGCGACCGCCACTGTTCGGGATTCACACCATCGAGCCACAAACACCAACGATCTATCCCGTTGATCAGTTCGTCACTGCCAACAAACCGTTTTACAAATTGCCGAGCTTCGGGGCACTCGGCCAAGAGCAACCGTTTTTCATCGTCGTCCAGAATCAGATGGCCACCATCCGACGGCTTGTTGCCGCACCGCATGGTTGGCACAGGCGCAAGCGGAGTTTGATGTTTGCGAACGAGCGTCAATGACCCCGGCAGCAAGTAGGGGTTGATGCAAGTAACTTCAGTTTCAGTGACCGATCCGTCATCGGCATATTCGTAGAGCCGTTTCGGGCCGTCGGCGTGAGCAGCGAATCCAATGATGACAACGTGAACGTGCGCCCGGCCTCTCGCCTCGCTTTCCCAAGGGAATGTCCGATGCGCGAAATGAATCGTCAGGTTATAGCGATCCAGCAGCGCACCCCAAACGATGGGGACTTGTTCACCTTGCGTGATCGAATTTGTGGCAACAAAACCGACTTTGACCCGAGCGTTGTGAAGAGTGTATTCCGCCGCTCGTTTGAACCAGCAGACGACATAATCCACGTCGCCAGCATTTCGGAAGTTGGACATTACAATGCCAATATCTTCCTTCTGGGTGCGTGATTGATAATGCTTCCCGACAAACGGCGGATTGCCGAGGACGTAGCTGCATCGGTCCGGCGGCAGAACGGTTTTCCAGTCGAGCCGGAGCGCGTTGCCGCAATGGATGTGCGGTGATTTCTTGAGCGGCAGGCGCTGGTAAAGCTGGCCGAAGGCTTCGGACACTTTCAGGTTCATCTGGTGGTCCATCAGCCAGAGCGCGACCTCGGCAATGCGCGCGGGCCATTCGCCAATCTCGATGCCGTAAAACTGGTCCACATCCACCTGCGAGAGCTTGTTGATGTCGGCCAGCGAAAGTTCGGTCTGTTTGCCAAACAGTTCCTTCAGGATTTCGAGTTCAAGCTGACGCAGTTCGCGGTAGGCGATGACAAGAAAGTTGCCGCAGCCGCAGGCGGGGTCGAAGAACGTCAGCTTGCAGAGTCGGGCGTGGAATTCTTCCAGTCGCGCCTTGCGTCCGGTGGAGCGGTCCGCCTTGCGGTTTTCAAATTCGGCGCGGAGTTCATCGAGGAAAAGCGAGCGGATGACTTTGAGGATGTCGCGCTCGCTGGTGTAGTGCGCGCCAATCTGTCGGCGCGCTTTGTTGTCCATGATGGACTGAAAGAGCGAACCGAAAATGGCGGGCGAGATGCGCGACCAGTCCATGCGCGTGCAAGCGAGCAGCGCGTTGCGCATGTCGCGGTTGAAGTCGGCAAAGCCGAGGTGTTCGCTGAACAGGTCGCCGTTGACGTAGGGAAACGCGTCGAGGATTTCGTCGAGGTTCTTCTGACGCTGCTCGTGGGGCTTGTTCAGGATTTCAAAGAGCCGGGAGAGTTGCGCGCCCAGGTCCGAGCCGTCGGGCTGGGTCTTGTTCTCGATGAACAGGTGAAATGATTCGCGCTCGAAGATGCCGGTGTCCTCCGCGAACAGGCAGAACAGGATGCGGACAAGGAAGCGTTCGAGGTCGTGGCCGGTGTAACCGCCGGCTTCCAGCGCATCGTGCAGGTCGCCCATGATCTGGACGGCCTCGATGTTGATCGGGTCTTGTTCCTGAAGCGTGTGCTGCTTGTAACCGGGAATGAAAGCGAAGTGCTGGACGTGCTTGTGGAATTCGTCGAGCGGGAAGCCGTGGGTGGCGCCGCGCTTCTTGTCGAACAGCGGCAGGCCGCGTTGTTCTTCCGGCTCCAGATCGTGAATGGCGATGCGCGCGAAGTCGGAGACGATGATGTAGCGCGGGATTTCGTCGCGGCGCTTCGGATCGGCGGCGAGTTCGCGGATGTATGCGAACGCCTGCGTCTCGGCCTTG
>JAYVOY010000241.1:0-6811 GCA_043757645.1 Verrucomicrobiota bacterium | reverse complement strand
CTCGTGAACCGGAGCGCCTCATCTCCCCAGCCCTCTCCTCCGTTCCGAACGGAGGAGAGGGTGCCCGGAGGGCGGGAGAGGAGTCTGTCCAGAGGTTCAACCCGAATTCCGAAATGGGAATGGGGAGCGCACGCGGCCCGCGTGCGGGTTTGGGCGGCCCGCCCCAACCATCGTGTCCCAGTGCTAACTTTCTGCTCCGCACAGAAAAGTGAGTGGCACGAGGTTTTCGGCGGGCCGCCGAAAACGGCACGCCAGCGGCGTGCGCTCCCCGCGCAGCGGCGCGGGGGACCGCCGCCGTCCCGGCGGCTCACACCGTCCAAAGGCGGCGGAGGCGGGCATTTTCCGCAGTTCAAAAGGTTCCCTGAACAGGGAACCAAAAGCGGCAGTGTGAATGGCCCGCGCGGAACCGCCCACGCCCGGAGCCGCCGAGACGGCGGCGGTCCTACCCACTGCATCGTTACGCCCAAACCCGCACGCGGGCCGCGGGCGCTCCCCATTCTCATTTCGGAGTTCGCGTTCAATTCGCGGGGGCTTTTTGGCCGGTGAGGCTGCCGAACTTGTAGCCGACGGCGTCGGGGTCGATGGCGACGGCTTTGAAGTTCCAGTTTTTCTTCGGCTCGAGAATACCCAGTTGATCGATGGTTTTGCCGAGGGAATTGCCCGCCTTGTCGAGCAGTTCGAATTCAATTTTCACGCTCAGGTAGCGATACTTCGAGTTGTTCACGACCATGCCGTTGACGAAGTAGAGACTGCCTTCCTTGGACTTGGTCCACGTCGGGTTGATCATCTCGATGTCAGGCCGCGAGGGCTTCACGAACTTGGCCTTTTGTTTTTCGATGGCGGCAAACGGGAGCTTGAAATCGCGCGGGAGCAGGAACGGGAAGGCGACAATCAGCAGGACGAGCAGGAGCAGACCCCAGCGGCGGATGAGCCGGACGTGGCGGACCAAGCCGGCGCCGCAACTGGGGCAGACGCTCAAGCCGGCATCAATGCGGCTCGAACAGCTCGGACAAAATTGCTTGTCCTTGGACTTGTCCAGTTCGTCGTAGAGGTCGTCGAGCGGCGAGGCGAGCGCGGCGGAAATCTGGCTGGGCCTTTTGCCGCCGGCCGCGCGCTTGGGTTCCTCGGTTTTGGCGGCGGTCGCCTTGGCCTTGGCCTTGGCTTCGGCGGCGATGACGGCGTCGCGGGCCGTGGCGACCTTGGCCCCCGCGGCGCCGGCGGGCGGGGCGTCGGCCGGTTTGGCGGCGGCGGGTTTGGACCACCAGGGGGTCTTGGCGGCGGGCGCGGCGGCGGGGGCCGCCGGCACCGCAGCGACCGCGGCGGCGACGGGAGCGGCGGTCGCGGCGGACAGGAGGGTTTCCCCGCCGCAGTGCGGGCAGTTGATCGTGGCCCCGCGCGCGTGCTCGGGAAACTCGATCTTCCCGTAACACTTTTTGCAGAATGCCTTGAGATACTTTTTCTCGTCGCTCATCGGGGTCGCGGTTGTCGCAAACGGTCACCGCTGGTTCGGCGCCATTAACACGCTCCCGGCGTTCGGCCAGCGGAGCGGACGAATGAACAAACAAGGGGGCACAATATCAAGAATGAACTGGGTGAAAGCGGGGCGCGCGTGCGGGAAGGTGCGCCCGCCGCCAACGGACGCGCAGCAGGACGATTTCCGCGTGGAAGGGGTGGAGCCTCGTTACCTCGTCTCCTACAAGCGGAGGCTGCGCCCCCCGGCGTGACGCTTGGCAAGCGGGTGGTTCAGCCCTAGCGTTGCGCCCGGCTGAACGCCCCCGATGAAATCGCATTCCGCACCAACGCCCGCCGCGCCCGCTTGTCTGGCGCGTTCGGTGGCGGAGGCGTTCACCGAGGACCCCACGCTCGAGGCGGTGACGCTCAACAAGCAGAAGAACACCATCTCTGTCGCGAGTCTCGGGCGGACGGATGAGGTGTCGTTGCGCGCGCGCATCGGTGAGACCGTGGCGCGCGCGGAGGCGGCGGGCGCGGAGCATCGCTGCGGTTTACTCGATGGCACGACGGACTGCGCAACGTGCGAAATCGGCCTCACTGCGGCGGAACGGACCCACATCACGATCCAGCATCAGGGCGACGTGACGACGATCGCGCGGGTGACGTGTCCGACCGCGCCGCGTTTCTGGCGCTGGCGCGACATTCCGTGGCCCAAGGTGATGCCGCGCACGTTCGAACTCGAGGACGAGGAAAAGCACATTCACGAATGGCAGCAGCAGCTCCTCGCGGCCGGATTGTGCGGGGCGTTCGGTTTGCTCGCCCACCAATTGCCCGCGGGTCCGCTGGCACTCGCGGCGTACGGGGTTTCCTTTTTGGCGGGTGGTTGGTTCCCGGCGGAGGAGGTGTGGGAGCGTTTGCAAAAGCGCATTCTCGACGTGCATTTCCTGATGCTCGCGGTCGCGGCCGGCAGCGCGAGCGTGGGCGCGTGGGCCGAGGGCGCGACGCTGTTGTTTCTCTTTTCGCTGTCGGGCGCGCTCGAGCATTACGCGATGGGCCGCACGCAGCGGGAGATTCGCTCGCTGTTCAAAACCGCGCCGAAGCTCGCGACGCTGCTCGACGCCCGCGGCCAGGAACGCACCGTGCCCGTCGAAACGCTCGCCGCGGGGATGAAGCTGTTGATCAAGCCGGGCGAGCAATTCCCGGTGGACGCGGAAATCACGCGCGGCAAAACCGCCGCGGACGAAGCGCAACTCACGGGCGAGGCGGCGCCGGTGGAAAAGGCCGTGGGCGATTCCGTGCTGGCGGGCACGCTCAATTTGTGGGGCGTCGTCGAGGCCGTGGTGCTGCGGCCCGCGAGCCAGAGCGCGCTGCAAAAAATCATCCGGCTGATCAAGGACGCGCAGCATCTCAAGGCCCCGGCGCAGCGTTTCACCGACAAGTTCAGCACGACGTACACGTATTTAATTCTCGGGCTTTCGCTCGCGATGTTTTTCTACTGGTGGCTGGTGCAGGGCCGGCCGGCGTTTGTGTCCACGGAGGCGCTGCGGAGCGCGTTTTACCGCTCGATGACGCTGCTCGTCGTGGCGTCACCGTGCGCGCTGGTGCTGTCGATTCCCTCGGCGGTGCTGGCGGCGATCGCGTGGAGCGCGCGGCGCGGGATACTTTTCCGCGGCGGCGCGGCGGTGGAAAAACTGGCGGATGTCACGGTCGTCGCGCTCGACAAAACCGGCACGCTGACGACCGGCGAACTGGAGGTCGAACGCACGGAAAGTTTTCCGCCCGGACGCGAGGCCGAGATCGCGCGGCTCGCGTTTTCACTCGAACGCCTGTCCACGCATCCGCTGGCCCGCGCGATCACGCGGCACGGCAAGCAGGCCGGCCTGCAAGCAGCCGCGCCCGAACAATTCGAATCCGTCGCCGGCCTCGGCCTGCGCGCGAAAATCGGCGACGCGGTCGTGCAGCTCGGCGGCCGCGACTGGTTCGCGGAAGGCCCGCACCGCGCGGCCATCGCGCGGGTGCCCGCGCCGGAACCGGGGCGTTCCGAAGTGTGGGTCGCGGGCGAAAATCTTCTGGGCCGCGTGGTGCTGCGCGACGAGGTCCGGCCGCAGGCTCGGGCGGTGATCGAGCAGCTTCGGCGCCTTGGACTGCGTTCCGTGGTGCTGACCGGCGACCGGCAATCCGCCGCCGAACATTTGCGCGAGCAAGTCAGCGTGGACGAAATCCGCGCGGGGCTGAAACCCGAGCAGAAGGTCGCCGCCATTCAGGAGCTCTCACGCGGCAACACGCGCGTCGCGATGGTGGGCGATGGCGTGAACGACGCCCCGAGCCTCGCCGCCGCGCACGTCGGCGTGGCGATGGGCGCGCGCGGTTCCGACGCGGCGCTCGAACAGGCCGAGGTCGTGTTGATGCACGACCGGCTCGAAAATTTTCTCACCGCCTTCCAACTCAGTCAGCGCGCGCGCCGCATCATCCGCCAGAATCTCGTCCTCTCGCTCGGCACGGTGCTCGTGCTCGTGACGTTCGCGATGTTCGGCGGCATCCCGCTGACGGTCGGCGTTGTGGGCCACGAGGGCAGCACGGTCCTCGTCGTGCTCAACAGTCTGCGCCTGCTCTTCAACACCTCCTCCGCGAGTGCCACCGGGCGTCCGTCAACGGCCAATTTGTCCGCAGCCAAATAATTAATACGTCTGCGGACAAAGTTTAACACCAACAACTTCAACAGCTTGCGAAAAATGAATAGCGAATTTCAATTCCAGTCAATTAAGCCGCATGAAACTGCCGGACATTCGGCCTAATACTGGATGCCCGGAAATTTCCGCTCAAAATTGAACTCTGAACCCGCCTCCGGGCGGACTTAACATGAAAACCAAACTTCCCCTTCGCGCGCAGTGGCTGGCCGGTTTGTCGGCCGCAATTCTCGTGGCGGGCTACGTGCCTGATGCGCTCACGGACACCCAGCCGATCCCCATCACCGCGGCCGCCGATCCCGCGGTCGCAAGTGCCGACGCCAGCGCGTCCGCGCCCGCGACGGTGATCAAAAAATTCGACCCCGGCACGATCCAGCTTTCCGTCGGCGTGCAGGACGTGGTGCGACTCGCGCAAGCGGGCGTGAGTGAAAACGTCATCAAGGCGTTCGTCGAGAAATCGAACATTCCCTACAATCCCACCGCGGAGGAAATCATCTTCCTGACGGACATCGGCATTCCCAACACGCTCATCACGGCGATGCTCCAACAGGGCAACAAGGTCCGCGAACAAAACCCGAACGCGCCAGCCCCGCGCCCCGCGCCCCCCGTGCCCGCGCCGACCTATTCTGAACCGCCGGCGCAATCCGTACCGCCCCCGCCCAGCGGCCCGCCGCAGTCCCTCTCCGCGCCGGACGCGCCGCCGCCGACCGCGGAGGTGACGCAATTTTACTCCGCCCTCGCGCCCTACGGTTCGTGGATGTACACGGGCGATCTGGGCTGGTGCTGGCAGCCGAGCGTCGCGGTTTATCAATCGTCGTGGCGGCCTTACGGCGATCGCGGGCGGTGGTTGTATTCCGACGTCGGCTGGTACTGGCAGTCGGACTATTCGTGGGGCTGGGCACCGTTCCACTACGGCCGCTGGACCCAGCATAACCGCCACGGCTGGCTCTGGACGCCCGACAGCGTGTGGGCGCCGTCGTGGGTGAGCTGGCGCTACACGGATGGTTATTGCGGTTGGGCACCGTTGCCGTATTACGCGACCTACCGTCACGGCGAGGGCATGTATTATCGCGGCAGCCGCGTCGCCATCGGGTTCGACTTCGGATTGAGCTTCGGGCACTTCACGTTCATCGCGTCCGATCGTTTCTGTGACAACAATCCGCACGCGTATTATCTCCCGGCGACCCGTGTGCAGAAGGTGTACAACCAGACCACGGTGATCAACAACTACACGATCAACAACAGCAGCGTCGTGATCAATCAGGGCATCCCGGCGAATAACATCCCCGCCGTCGCGCGCCAGGAAGTGCGCAAGGTTTCCGTCCAGGAATGGAACGCCACCACGCACGCCAGCGTCGCGCCGGACCGTGTGCAACATGCCGGGGCCACGCCGGTCATCTACCGCCCGCAGAGTCCGCAAGTGATGCAGAAGGCCGCGGAGAGTCCCACCTCGCGCATCCACACGGAACTCGCGAAGCAGGCGATCTCCACCAGTCAACAACGCCTCACCACTCCGGCGGCGAGCCTCACCACCACGCCGCAACGCCCGCTCGTCACGCCCGCGACGCGGCCATTCGTGCAACCACCGGCCAACACCAAGCCCGTCACGCCGACGGTTACTGGCAATGTCCCGCGCTCCGCGACCACGGGCGCGGCGGCCAACGTGCGACCGTTTGATCAACCCGCGACCACGCCGCAGCCGCACCCGACCGTTACGCCGCGGGCCGTGCCCGCACCCGGTCGCACCATCGTCGAGCCCGTCACCCCGCGCGCGGAAACGCCCAAGGCGACCGTCTTCACGCCGCCCGTGGGAAGTCAGCGCCTGCCGATCTACACGCCGCCGCCTGCGGGCCGCCCGGCGGTTTCGCCGAATCCGCCGCAAAACGTTCGCACGCCTGAAGCCGTGCAGCCGCAACCGCGCACGACCTTCACGCCGCCCGCGCAAGATTCTCCGGCCTACAATCGCCCGTATTATGGGGGCGCGACGCCCACCACGCCGACGGCACCGTCGCAACGCCAGTTCCTCGATCCGCTGCCCTCCGTGGGCAAAGGCCGCTCCGTGGTGCAGCCGGACTTCCCCAATTCGCGCGGCGGTCTCCAGGAGCCATCCCGCGTGGCTCCGGTTGGCCCGCGGCCCAGCGTTGGTTCTCCGGGAACGGAGCGCTCCGGTTCGCCCGCCGACAAGGACAAGGATAAGGACAAAGACTCCGGCAACCCGTCGCGGCGCAAATAACGCAATCGTCGCAATCCGGGAGCGAGCCGCGGTTCGTTCCCGGATTTTTTCTTTCCCCACCTCGCCCATGAATTTCACGGACGCCCCGCCACTGGTTCGTTTCCACTTGCGCGCTTGGTTCCGCCTCCTGCTGCTCGCCGCGAATTTCGCCGCGCCCAATCTCCACGCGCAAGCCCCGCTGCCGGTCGTTCTCTACCACACGGAATTTGAATTCTCCGAGGGCTATCGCACCGCGTTTGACCTCGCGGGACAGAACAACTGGATCAGCGCGGGCGCGGGCGGCAACGGCATCATCACCAACGCCCTCGCCGGCCGGGGCCAGCAGGCCTACGTCGGATTCTCGGCTCCGACCGGCACCAACACCTACGTCACGCTGTTTCGCCCGCTGAATTTCTCCCCGCTCGAAAGCGGCCTGCCCATCGTGCGTTTCACCGTGTTG
>JAYVOY010000240.1:0-6821 GCA_043757645.1 Verrucomicrobiota bacterium | reverse complement strand
CCACCGACTGGCCCGCGGACGCGTTGCCGCCGCATCTGCGCTCGCGCCTCGAGATCGTCGGCCACGACCGCAAGCTCCTCGCCGCCGGCCGCGACCTCGCGCAACTCCAGCAAAAACTCGCGACCGTCAGCGTCGCGCCCACGCGCGAACCCGCCGACTGGCAGCGCGCCGCGCAGCACTGGGAACGCTTCGGCGTGAGCGGCTGGACCTTCGGCGATCTCCCCGCGCGCGTGACCGTCAGCGAGGGCGGCGGCCTGCCCGTTTATGCGTGGCCCGGACTCGAACACGCCGAGGGCGTCGTCAACGTCCGCCTCTTCCGCACCGACGATGCCGCGCGCCACGCCAGCCTCGCGGGCGTGCGGCGGCTGGTGGAATTGCAGCTTCACAAGGAACTCGCGTGGATCGAAAAAGACCTTCGCGCCCTCGCCGGTTGCGCCGCGCTTTACGCCCCGCTCGGCCCGCTCGACGAACTCCAAACCACCGCGCTCGAACATCTCAAGCGCCACCTCCTCCCCGCCGAACCCCTGCCCGCATTGACGCAAATCGAATTTCAAAACGCCGTCGCCGAAGCCCAGCGCCGCATCCCCGGCCTCGCCCCGCCCTTCCTCGACCGCCTCGCAGCCCTGTTGAAATTGCGCCAACAAGTTCAGCAACGCATCGGTGCCAGCGCCGCGCCCGCCGCCACCGCGCGCCCGCAAAAACTTTCCTCCTTCGGCCAACTCACCACCGCCGCCGCCACCACGCGCGCCGCCGCCAACCCGCTCGCCACCGAACTCGCCGCGCTTCTTCCCCCGCGTTTCCTTGAACAAATTTCCTTCGAGCGCCTCGCGCATCTCCCGCGTTATCTCAAGGCGCTCCACACCCGCGCCGAACGTGCCGCGTTGAATCCACTCAAAGATCAAGAGCGAGCGCGTCAGCTCGCTCCGTATCAAAGCGCGCTGCAAAAATTTTCCGCGCAATCCGCGAAATCCCCCACCGCCCGCCGCGCACTCGAGGAATTCCACTGGCTGCTCGAGGAATTCAAAGTCTCCCTCTTCGCCCAAGAACTCGGCACCGCCGTCCCCATCTCGCCCCAGCGCCTCGAGCAACAACTGGAGGGGCTGCGCGACGCGTGTGCCTGACGTGCCCACGTTGCCCCCGCTCGGAGTTCCGCCTTCCGGCGATTCGGGCCGCCCAAACCGTAACGATGCAGCAGGACCGCCGCCGTCCCGGCGGCTCACACCGTCCAAACGGGGCGACAGCGCGAATTTTCCGCAACCAAAAACGCTCACGGAATAGGGAACCAAAAGCGCGCGGACAATTTGCCCCCGCGGACTTTCCACGCCGTGAGCCGCCGGGACGACGGCGGTCCGCCCATTGCATCGTTCCGGCTAAAGGCGGAACTCCGAACGAAAATCACCCGCGCGCGTTCTGGTCCCGGAGGGACACCGCAGGAAATTAGCCGGGGGCCAGCGAGCGACAGCGAGCGCAGCCCCCGGTCCGCCGCGCGAAAATCCTTCTGCCCCGGAGGGGCATCGGAGAAAAAATCCGGGGTCGTCGCGGGAACGATAATCCTCCGGTGCCCCTCCGGGGCAGGTCTTCGCGCACGCGTTAACCGGGGGCCGCGCTCGCATCCGCTCACTGGCCCCCGGCTAATCTTCTCCGACGCCGCTCCGCGGCAGAGAATGGTCGCGCAGCGCCCTCAAAACACGCGCGCGCCCCGCCGCCTAAACCGAATCCATGCAGCGGCAACACGACCGGCGCGCGGCGTTAAGCCGGAACGATGCAGTGGAACGGGCCACTGGCCCGCCGCTCACACTGCGCCCAGAACGCACCCCATGATTCGGCCGTTGGCGGTGCCGAGAACGGCCAAGTGGGCCGTTCCACCCGGAACCAACTGCATGGATTCGGCTAAAGCGTCACGTGCAACACGGCGTTGCGGCCGCCGAAACTGTTTTCCACCGTTTCCCTGGCCGCGGGATCGTCCTGCCACACGCCGTCCACGACGAGGCGGTATTCGTATCGGCCCGGCGGCAGCGCAAGTTCTTTCACCCAGCACCCCCCGGGCATCGCCACCATCGGCGATGCCGCGGGATGCCAGTCGTTGAAGTTGCCGGCGATGCACACATCGCGCGCCGTCGCGTGCTGGAATTCGACGCGCGCGACGGCGGTGTTGTGAGTGCGCGCGGCTGGTTTGGATTTTGCGGATGGCTTGCTCATGACGGTTCGGTAGTTGCGGAACGTTGGCTCTAACTGCGCGATTTGCAGACCGCGCCAGCAGTTTGGATGCGGCACTGTAACTTTCCACTGCAAGCGGGCCAGCCGTGAATTGCCGAATGCGGGACCATTCTTGCCGCGCGGTCCGGCGGCAAACGCGCAGGGGGCGCGGGAGTTTGCCCAATGCCCAGATTTTGTTCGGTGCTGCGGCGGCGTAAACGCCGCGCTCCCGAGGCAGTGCCAAACTGCGTTCCGGGTCGCAGCGTTGACTTCGCGGGGCCGCGCAAAAATAGTCGCGGCATGGCGCGGATTTTCGATCTGATCATGACCCACAAGCTCGATGCGGATGATTTTTTCATCCACCGCATTCAGCAGGAGTGCGCCCGCGCCGGGTTGAATTTCTTCCTCATCGAGCCGCTCTTCGTCGAGCGCTTCCACGAACTCCTGCGCGCCGACGCGCTGGTCGCCGCGCTCGCCGAGCAATTGGTGGTGGGCGCGCAAACCCTGCTCACGCCGCGAACATGATCTGGCGCGCGGGTCATTTTGAATTTCGTTTCCCGCGGCCCACGCTGGTCATGGGCATCGTGAACGTGACGCCCGATTCCTTTTCCGACGGCGGGCGTTTCCTCGCCACCGACGCGGCGGTGCAACACGCGCTCGCGCTCCTCGCCGAGGGCGCGGACCTCCTCGACATCGGCGGCGAATCCACGCGGCCCAACGCCGTCGCGGTGAGCGAGGCCGAGGAATTGCGCCGCGTGATTCCCGTCATTGAAGCCCTCGCGCCCGTGGTGAAAATCCCGCTTTCGATCGACACGCAAAAGCCCGGCGTCGCGCGCGCCGCGTTGCGCGCGGGCGCGTCCGTGGTGAACGACATCGCCGCCCATCGCGACGCCGATGAGATGTGGCGCGTGGTCGCCGACGCGGGCGCGGGCTACGTGGCGATGCACATGCGGGGCACGCCGCAGACGATGCAGCGCGCGCCGGTTTACGCCGACGTGGTGCGCGCGGTCGGCGGGTTTTTCGCGGAGCGCCTGCCGCGTTTGCGCGCGGCGGGCGTGCGCGACGAGCAGGTGGTGTTCGATGTCGGAATCGGCTTCGGAAAAACGCCGCAACACAATTTGGAGTTGCTCGCGGCATTGCCGGGTTTTAGAAGCTTGGGGCGACCGCTGCTCCTGGGTGTTTCCCGCAAATCGTTCTTCGGCAAGTTGCTTGGGGCAGACATGGAGAAGCGCCTTCCGGCGGCCCTGGCTTGTGCCTGCCACGCGGCGGCGGCGGGCGTGCAGATCATCCGCGTGCATGATGTGGCGGCGACCGTGCAGGCGCTGCGCATGACCGAAGCCATCCTAAATTGCGGCAAATAATGGACTGGAACAGCCTCATCGGCCTCTGGCGTCCGGCTGTGGAAATCGCCGTCCTCACGGTGGTGATTTACCACGGCTACAACTTCGTGCGCACCACGCGCGCGGCACCGGCGGTCGCGGGGATGTTCTTCCTGCTCGCGCTCACACTGCTCACGGCGGCGCTGAAGCTGGAGGTGTTGAACTGGCTGCTGCGCGCGTTCTTCGCGGTGTCCACGATCGCGGTGCTCGTGATTTTTCAACCGGAATTGCGGCGGTTGCTCACCGAGTTGGGAAACCTCTCGCTGCGCAACATCACGCGCGAACGCCGCGAGAACATCGAGGTCATCATCCAAACCGTCGAGCGGCTCGCGGAGGTCCACATCGGCGCGCTGATCGCGCTCGAGCAGACGATTCCCGTGCATGAGGATGTCGAGTCGGGCATCGTGGTGGATTGCGAGGCGACGCCGGAAATTCTCGAGACGATTTTCTTTCCGAACAACGCGATTCACGACGGCGGCGTCATCATCAAGGGCAGCCGCATCACGCACGCCGCGTGTATTTTTCCGCTGACGCAGCGGAAGGATTTGAGCAAGTCGATGGGCACGCGGCACCGCGCGGCGATTGGGTTGAGCGAGGAAACGGACGCGCTCGTGGTCGTGGTGTCCGAGGAGACGGGCGCGATTTCGTACGCGTTCAAGGGGCAGTTGGTGCGCGCGGTCACGTCCGAGGCGCTGCGCGCATTTCTGACCTCCGTGCTGGTGCCCGCGACCAAGGCGCGCACGTGGGGCGAGACGCTTAAAGCGCGCTTGGAGCCGCTGCTCAAGCCGGCCCCCGCCACGGCCCCCGACGCGCCCGCGTCCGCGCCGGTCCGCAATCCACCCACCTAAGCCGGCCATGCGCGACCTGATCTTCACCAATTTCCAGGCCAAGCTGCTGGCGCTGCTGGCCGCGACGTTTCTGTGGTTCACCATTCACCTGAGCACGCCGCCCGAGGTGGCGTTTATCGAGCGTGATTTCCCCGGCCTGCCGATTCGCGAAATCCGCGCCTCCGAGGATTCCAACACCCACCGCGTCGAGCCGTGGACCGCGCAGGTGCGTCTGCGGGGCGAACCCTCGGTCATGCAAAATCTCCGGGAGGAGCAAATTGAAGTTTTCGTGAATTTGTCCGACATAAAGAAGGAAACGAAGGGTCTGCGCAAACGCCTCCAAGTCTATCTTCCCGAGGGCATCCGTTTGATGTCCATCGATCCGGAGGAGGTCTCGGTCGAGAGCCTCCCGCCGTCTCCCGCGGGAAAAACTCCCGCAGAAAAAAAGCAGTGAAATGAGCACCAAGCAGAACCACAACAAACGCATCTTCGGCACCGACGGCGTCCGCGGCACCGCGAACATCGAACCCGTCACCGCCGAGACCGCCCTCAAACTCGGACGCGCCGCCGCGCACGTTTTCAAAAATCTCGAGAGCAAATCCCGCGGCCAGGGCCGCCATAAAATCGTCATCGGCAAGGACACGCGCCTCTCCGGCTACATGCTCGAAAACGCCCTCTCCTCCGGCGTGCTCTCGATGGGCGTGGACGTCCTCTTCATCGGGCCGCTCCCCACGCCCGGCGTCGCCTACGCCACGCGCAGCCTCCGCGCCGACGCGGGCATCGTCATCACCGCCTCGCACAATCCCTACGATGACAACGGCATCAAATTTTTCCGCGCCGACGGTTACAAGCTCGACGACGTGATCGAGAAATCGATCGAAGACCTCGTCTTCAGCGGCGACATCGAGACCATTCGCCCGACCGCCAAGGAAATTGGCAAGGCCGTCCGCATCGATGACGCGTTGGGCCGTTACATCGAGTTCGCGAAAGCCTCCTTCCCGCGCGGCCTCACGCTCGAGGATGTCCGCATCGTCGTCGATTGCGCGAACGGCGCGGCCTACAAATCCACGCCCTGCGTCCTGCGCGAACTCGGCGGCGAGGTGTTCGTGTACGGCAACCAACCCGACGGCACCAACATCAACAAGGACTGCGGCTCGATGCACCCCGAGCAGCTCGCCCGCAAAGTCCGCGAGCACGGCGCGCACATTGGCATCGCGCACGATGGCGACGCCGACCGCCTGATTCTCTGCGACGAAAAAGGCGAACTCATCGACGGCGACGACATCATGGCCATCGCCGGCCTCGACATGCTCGCGCAAGGCACGCTCGCCAAGAAAACCCTCGTCACCACCGTGATGAGCAACGCCGGCCTCGACGCCGCGATCAAGGGCGCGGGCGGCGACATCGTCCGCACGCCCGTCGGCGACAAATACGTGATCGATGAAATGCTGCGCAACGGCTGCAACTTCGGCGGCGAGCAAAGCGGCCACATGATCTTCGGCGACTTCAGCACCACCGGCGACGGCCTCGTCTCCGCGCTGCAAATTCTCCGCATCATGAAGGCCCGCGACCTCTCGCTCTCGAAACTCGCGCGGTGCTGGACCCGTTTCCCCCAGCGCGTCACCAACGTCCGCGTCCGTGAAAAACGCCCCTTTGACAAACTCCCCGACGTCCTCGAACTCGTCGCCCAGGCCGAACTCGAAGTCACCCCCCACGGCGGCCGCGTCCTCCTCCGTTACTCCGGCACTGAGCCAAAAGCCCGCCTGCTCATCGAAGGCCGCGACGACCGCGTCCTCGAAGCCTGGTCCCGCAAAATCTGCGACGCCATCAAACGCCACGTCGGCGAGTGACGTTGTAGGAGTCGAGGTAACGAGGCTCTAACTTTTCCGGCCCGATCATCCCCCCGGCAATCCACGTGGAACATCGCCGCGACCCGCCTGCGTCGTCGGCTAAACCGTAACCATGCAGTTGGCGGACCGCCGCCGTCTCGGCGGCTCACACCGTCCAAACGGGGCGAAAGCGCGGCTTTTCCGCGGCCCCAAATGCGCCCTGAATAGGGAACCAAAAGCTGGCGTGTGAATGGCCCTCGCGGACTCCCCACGCCGGGAGCCGCCGCGACGGCGGCGGTCCACCCATTGCGTCGTTACGGCTAAAGGCGGAACTCCGAACAAAAAACGAGGGCGCGCGTTCCGGTCCCGGAGGGACGCCGCAGGAAATTAGCCGGGGGCCAGCGAGCGCAGCCCCCGGTCCACCGCGCGAAAAACCCTTCTGCCCCGGAGGGGCATCGGAGAAAAAATCCGGTGTTGTCGCGGGAACTATGGTCCTCCGGCGCCCCTCCGGGGCAGGGCTTCGCGCACGCGCCAACCGGGGGCCGCGCTCGCATTCGCTCGCTGGCCCCCGGCTAATCTTCTCCGACGCC
>JAYVOY010000239.1:0-25549 GCA_043757645.1 Verrucomicrobiota bacterium | reverse complement strand
GCGGCTGTGTCGCAGACCAGCCGCAGCCGTCGGCTCAACCCGAACGCTTCTCCAATGAGTTTGTGCTGCGGCTGGTCGAGGACGACACAGCCGCGCTCCGGAATTTTCAGACAGGCTCTGAGTGGATTTCCCGTTTCCTCTCAACCGTAACGATGCAATGGGCGGACCGCCGCCGTCTCGGCGGCTCCCGGCGCGGGAAGTCCGCGAGGTCAATTCACGCGCCAGCTTTTGGTTCCCCATTCCGCGAACATTTTGGGCTGTGGAAAATCCGCGCTTTCGCCCCGTTTGGACGGGGTGAGCCGCCGGGACGGCGGCGCTCCGACCGCGGTTTCGCTCTGCCGCGCCAGCACCTCAACCCGCGCGCGGCTTCCGCGAAAACCTCACAGCGCCGTGTCGCCGGTCTCCTCGGTGCGAATGCGGATGGCCGCCTCGACCGCGGACACGAACACCTTGCCGTCGCCGATCTTGCCCGTCTTGGCGGCCTGCACGATGGCCTTCACCGCGGCGTCCACGCGATTGTCGGCCACCACGATTTCGAGCTTCAACTTCGGGAGAAAATCCACCGTGTATTCGCTGCCGCGATAAATTTCCGTGTGGCCCTTCTGGCGGCCGAAACCCTTGACCTCACACACGGTCATGCCCTCGACCCCCGCGGCGGTCAGGGCGTCTTTCACGTCTTCCAAGCGGAACGGTTTGATGATGGCTTCGATTTTTTTCATGTAAAATTTGCGTTCGGCGCATGGTAGCCCCGACCGTCTTTGTGTAAACACGTTTCTCCGCCAACGGGGTGTGTTCAAAAGTGGGTGAGGCACCGGCATCGTGCCGCAGATTTCCAAATCGGCAGGGCTTGGCCGTAACGTTTCAGCAGGAGCGCCGCCGTCTCGGCGGCTCCCGGCGTGGGTGGTCCGGCGCGGCTCTTGGCGCACAAACTTTGGGTTCGCCAGGCAGTGGGATTTTTGCGCCACGCCCAAGGCTCGCGGCAGCTCCGTTCCGACGGTGGGAGACGGCGGCGCCACAACTGCATGGATTCGGAAGAGAGCGAATCCCCAACGCAAAAACCGGGAGGCGGACAACGGCCCTTCGCTTCGATGAAGCGCCCGCTGAAAATTGGCTTTCTTCCCCGCCCCGTTCGCCCCAGCTTCCGCCTCGCCAAAAGTTCCTCGCCGAACCACGCCCTCCCGAGCGCCGACGAGACGCACGCATCGTCCAAAACCAATTTTCATCGCATGAGCCGGCCCAACATTTTCCTCGTCCTCGTCCTGCTCGCCGCGGGTGCGGTCGCGGGAATTTTTCTCGATCGCCAGTTCCTTCGCCCCGCGTCGCCGCCAACGGCATCGCCCACGCCCACCGCACCGTCGCGCGCTGAGATTTCCCCCGCCGGTCCCGCGCCGCTCACCGCAACGCCACCCGCCAAACCCCGCCCGCGCCCCCTGCCTGCCGCGTTCCCGCGCGTTCCCGGCGCCACTGCGGCGACCCTTCCCATTGGTGACCTCGCGGCGCGCATCCAGGCGGCGCTGCGGGAATCGAATGCGGAAAATCGCGAGCAAGCCCTCGACGACCTCGCCGAATCGGTCGCGCCCGCGGATGTCCCCGCCGCGTTGCTCCACGCCCGTGCGATTCCGCAGGCCGAGCTGCGTTATAATTTCGTGCAAAACCTTCTCACGCGCTGGGCGCAGAGCGATCCCGCCGCCGCGCTCAACCACGCGCAATCGCTCACCAACCCCACCGAACGCTCTGGCGCCATCGACAGCATCCTCACCATTTGGGCCGCCGCCGATCCGCGCGCCGCGGGCGCGTGGGCCGCGCAACTTCCCGCCGGTCCGCAGCGTGTGCAGGCGCTGCAAAACGTCGCGCAAGCCCTCGCCGCGCAGGATCCGAAAGCCGCCTTCGAACTCCTCAAACAAAACGGTGCGCTCCGCGGACGCGAAGGCCCGCGCGACCCCGCGGGCACGGCGGAAACCATTTTGGGCAGTTGGGCCGCGCAAGATCCGGCCGCCGCCGTCAACGCGCTCATAGACCTGCCCGCCGGGCCGCAGCGCGACCTCGCCATCGCCAGCATCGCGGGCCAGTGGGCGAACACCGATGCCACCGCCGCCGCCGCGTGGGTCCACAGCCTGCCCGACGGCAACGCCAAACGCAGCGCCGTCCAAGCTCTCGCCGCCCAACTCGGCAACACCAATCCCAAGGCCGCGCTCGATCTCGCGCTCACGCTCAACGCCGGTCAGGGCCAGACCGAGGCCGTCGGCACCGCCATTTCCCTCTGGGCCGGCAACGATCCCAACGCCGCCGCGGAATGGGTGAAACAACTTCCCGACGGCCGCGCCAAACAAGCCGCCGTCAGCAGCATCGCCACCGCGCTCGCGCAGAACGATCCCGCCTCCGCGATCGCGTGGGCGCAATCCCTCAGCAGCAATCAAACGCGCCAGCAGACGTTGCAGAACATCGTCTCGCAATGGGCCGCGAATGATCCGCGCGCCGCCGCCGCTTTCGCGCAAGCGCAGCCCGCGGGCGCCGCGACGAGCAGCCTGTTCAGTTCCGTCGCCGCCGCGTGGGCGCGCACCGATCTCGAGGCCGCCGCGTCGTGGTTGAAGACGCTTCCCGGCGCCGTCCAACGCGACGCCGCGCAGGGACTCATTTATCAACTCGCGCAGGAACGCCCCGCGCAGGCCGCCGACTGGGTGCTCGCGATGCCCCCGAGCCAGCAGCGCAACGGCATGGTGAGCACCGTCGCGAGCCAGTGGGCGCAAACCGATCCCGAGGCCGCCGCCGCGTGGGCGCAAAAACTTCCCCCCGGTCAGGGCGGACGCGAGGCGCTCCAGGGCGTCGCCAACCAGATGGCCGGCCTCGATCCGCAGGCCGCCGCGAGATTTGTCGCGGCGCTTCCCGCCGGTTCGCAGCGCGCCGATCTCATCGGCACCGTCGCGTCGCAATGGGCCAGCAGCGATGTCGAGGGCGCGTTGAACTGGGCCAGACAACTGCCCGACGAACCCTCCCGCGCGCGCGCGCTCAACGTAGTCGGCCAGCAATGGGCTGAGACCGATCCCGCCGCCGCCGCCGCCTTCGCGCTCACCCTGCCGCGCAATGACAACAGCCGCGGCACGCTCGAAAACATCGTCGGGACGTGGGCCGGCAACGATCCCAACGCCGCCATCACGTGGGCCAACCAACTCGCCGCCGGCCCGCAGCGCGCGCAGATCATTTCCTCCATCACCGCCGCGTGGGCCGAACAAGCGCCGCACGACGCGGCCACGTTTGTCGCCTCGCTGCCCGCCGGTCCCGGACGCAACGAGGCCGTGCAAAGTGTCGTCAGCGCGTGGGCGCGCAGCGAACCCGAGAACGCCGCGCTGTGGGTGAGCGCCTTCCCGGCCGGCAGCGCGCGCACCGACGCCATCAACAGCGTCGCCAGCCAATGGGCGCAGCAGGATCCCGCCGCCACCGCCACGTGGATTCAAACCCTGCCCGCCGGGGCCGACCGCGACCCCGCCCTCGCCGCCTACGCGCAAACCCTCGCGGCCACCGATCCCGGCAACGCCCTCCAATGGGCCGCCACCATCACCGACCCCGCGACCCGCGACAGCCGCCTCACCTCCATCGGCCGCCGCTGGCTCCGCACCGACGAGGCCGCCGCAATCACGTGGATTCAACAATCGCAACTGCCGGCGGAGGTGCGGGAGAAGTTGCTGAAGAAGTAGTCCCGCGCGGGAGAAAAACTGTGTCGCGCGAAGGCGGCGAAGGGGACGAAGGGGAAGGGGGGGCCACGACACTTTTTCCCTCGCTTCCTTCGCAGACTTCGCGCGACACAATTCAGCCGGGACGTCGGGTTGACCGCGCCGGTTGCGGTTGGCGATGGACTTTGCCGCGACGTTGGCATATCCCTGCGGGCCGCGCGTTCGCAGGGGTTTTGTGACTCAAGTGCGTGGGTCCGCGTTGCCGAATCGAAATGCCGTACTCACACCCGCAGCCCCTCGAGAAAGGCCAGGCCTTTCAACAAATTCGCCACCTCCTTCCCGGCGCGCTCGCCCTCGCGGGCACGGCGGGCTTCATCAACTCGGTGCTCCTGGGTTTCTTCCACGCCCCGGTGAGCCACATGACCGGCGCGGTTTCACACCTCGGCGTTGACCTCGCGGGCGGACGTCTGGCCGATGCGTGGGCGTCGTTCAGCGTGGTGTTGGGGTTTGTGCTGGGGGCGCTCGCCGCGGGCGCGCTGGTGGGCGCGTGGAAACTTATTCCGGGGCGGAGCTACGGGGTGGCGTTGATGGTCGAGGGTGTGCTGCTGGGGTTCGCCACATGGCTGCTGCTGCAACAGCATCGCCTGGGTCTGCCGCTCGCCTCGGCGGCCTGTGGGTTGCAGAACGCGATGAGCAGTAGTTACTGTGGCCTGATAATCCGCACGACGCACGTGACGGGGACGGTCACCGACATTGGGGTCATGCTCGGACACTGGCTGCGCCACGGACAGATTCAAAAATGGAAGCTGTGGTTTCTGATTCAGCTCGTGCTGGCCTTTGGGGTGGGTGGGTGGCTCGGAGCCGTCGCGGAGATGAAATATGGTCCGGTGGCGTTGGGGTTGGCGGCGGCGGGTTGTACGGTGGCGGGGGCGGTCTTTTGGTTCGTGACGCATTCGGGGCTGGTGGAATTGATGCAGAGTGCGGCTCCACAGCCGCCTGCGACCGGGAGTTTTCCGGGAAAACTTCCGTGAGGGTGGTTGCTGGAACTTTCGCGCCCGCTGCGGCCATGCGTGACGACGCAGTAGGTGGGACCGCCGCCGTCTCGGCGGCTCACACCGTCCAAAGGCGGCGGAGGCGGGCATTTTCCCGGCACAAAATGTTCACTGAATGGTGAACCAAAAACTGGCGTGTGAATTGACCTCGCGGACTTCCCGCGCTGTGAGCCACCGGGACGGCGGCGGTCCTACGGCATAGTCACGGCTAACCGACTCCTTGATCCGGGTCCCAGATTTATTTGTTCCCCGGTGCGTGTCCGCAAAGACTTCCCTCCCCGTTTCATCCGTGGCTAACTCACGCGCATGAGTTGGTTTTACCGCACGTTTCTGCGTCCCGCGCTGTTCGCGCAGGAGTCCGAGGGCATTCACGATCACACCCTCGCCGCCCTCGGCCGCCTCAGCCGCAGCGAACTGCTCTGCGATCTCACCGCGGAGTTTTTCGGCGCGCCCGAACTGCCCGTCGATCTCTTCGGCCTGCGCTTCCCCAATCCCGTCGGCCTCGCCGCGGGCATGGACAAACACGCGGACGCCGCGCCCATCTGGCCCGCGTTCGGCTTCGGTTTCAGCGAACTCGGCGGCGTCACCTGGCACGCGCAACCCGGCAACCCGCAGCCGCGCATGTTCCGCGCCGTGGCCGACGGGGCGCTCATCAATCGCATGGGCTTCAACAATCCCGGCGCGGAGGAAATGGCCCGGCAACTCGCGGACTGGCGCGCGCGCGGCCGCTGGCCCGATCACCCCGTCGGCATCAATCTCGGCAAATCCAAAATCACGCCGCTCGCGCAGGCCGCCGATGATTACGCCAATTCCCTCCGCTGCCTCTGGCGCTTCGCCGATTTTTTTGTCGTCAACGTCAGCTCGCCCAACACGCCGAATCTCCGTCAACTTCAGGACAAGGCCGCGCTCGACGACATCCTCGCCGCCGTGCAACAGGTGAACGCCGAATCCGCCCGCGCCCTCGCGCCCTCGCGCGGCCCCAAGCCCATCCTGGTGAAAGTCGCGCCCGATCTTTCCTGCGACGCGCTCGATGAAATCCTCGCGCTCGCCGCGCCGCGCCAGCTTGCGGGCCTCGTCGCGACGAACACCACGATCACGCGCCCCGCGACGCCCGACGCGCGCCTCCAGCGCCTTTACGCCGAGACCGGCGGCCTCAGTGGACGCCCGTTGCGCGCGCGCAGCACCGAGGTGATTCGCCACTTGTATCGCCAAACGCGCGGAGAACTTCCGCTCCTCGGTGTCGGTGGAATTTTCAACGCCGACGATGCGTGGGAGAAAATCCTCGCCGGCGCGAGCCTCGTGCAAATCTACAGCGGCATGGTTTATGAAGGCCCCGGCGTGGCCCGCGCCATCGTGTGCGGCCTCCGCGAAAAACTCTCGGCGCACGGCCTCCGGCATATTTCAGAGGCGCGCGGACTCGGGACGTGAAGCGAAATGCCGGGCGAAAAATGAGGCGGGAAGAATGAGGCAAAAAATGGGGGGCAAAAAATGAAGACCTTTTCCGGTCTTATTTTTCGCCCGCCATTTTTCACCTTAATTTTCTTCTGAATCGCGCGTGGCGACGTCGGCGCTGAAAGTCCGGCGCGTGGCCGTCAGGGCTGAAAGCCCGTAATGTGATAGCCCGGCCTGAAGGGCCGGGAATGACCGCTCCACAATGATCTCAAGCCCTGCAAGGGCGTCCCGCGCGTGTCCCGCAGGCTCGCCCTTACAGGGCTTGAGACATTTGCCACAACCCGTCCCCGGCCCTTCAGGCCGGGCTTTCACATTACGGGCCTTCAGCCCGAAGGCACTGGACCCTCGGCCCACGAATCCCGGGACTGAAAACACATGGTCTGACCGCCGAAGCGGATGTGAACCGATTCCACGCGACTCAATCGTGTTTCCTAGTTCACTTTGAAAATTGCACTTCGGCCCATTGCCACGCAGTGTCCCGCGCGCCGGATACCCGTTGAACCCGAGCAAAACATCAAATTCGCCGCCCCGTTCATGAACCCCGCCATTTTGCCAACGCCGGACGCGGCCCCCGTTTCCGACGCCGCGACATTGCACGCGAGCGAGGAGCGGTGGCGGCAATTGGCTGATTCCCTGCCGCAACTTGTGTGGACCTGCACGCCGGCGGGGGCGTGCGATTTTCTCAGCCAGCCGTGGGTGGATTTCACCGGCATTCCCGCGGCGGTCCAACTGGGGACGGGCTGGCTCGCGCAGGTGCATCCCGACGACCGCGAAATGCTGATGCAGGCGTGGTCCGCGGCGGTGCGGACGAAGACGGCGTTTCAAGTGGAATTCCGCATTCGCCGGCACGACGGGGTGTATCGGAATTTCGACACCCGCGCGCTGCCGAGCTGTGATCGCGAGGGCCGCGTGTTGAAGTGGGTGGGTTCCAACACGGACATCACCGAGCGCAAGCAGGCCGCCGCCGCGTTGCTCCAGCTCAATCACGAATTGGAATCGCGCGTGGCCGAGCGGACGGCCGCGTTGCGCGATGTGGTCGCGTCGCTGGAGGCGGGCATCGTCGAGCGCCAACAAGCGGAGGCCGTGCTGCAACAAACCAAGACCGAGGCCGAGCGGCATCTGGCGTTGCTGGAAACGGGCTTCGACACGTTGAGCGAGGGCGTGGTCATTTCCGATCTTGAGGGCAACGTCATTTCCCGGAACCGCTCGGCGCTGGCGCTGCACGGCTGCGCCACGCCGGAGGAATTCCCCCAGCGTCTCGGCGAGTTCCACTCGGAATTCGAACTCACCGGCGCGGACGGGCAGTGCCTGCCCTTCGCGCACTGGCCCCGGTCGCGCATTCTTCGTGGCGAGGTGTTGCGGGATTTGGTGGCGCGGGTCCGGCGCAAGGGACAGGACTGGGAGCGGTGGTTTTCCTATTCGGGCAGCCTGGCCCGCGACAAGGAGGGTCGGCCGTTGTTCGCCGTCCTCAGCTTCGCGGATGTCACCGAGCGCCGGAAAACCGAGGCGGCGCTGCGCGCGAGCGAGGCGCGGCTCCGCGCGGTCATCGACACGGAACCGGAGTGCGTGAAGCTGCTCGCCGCGGATGGCACCGTGCTGGACATGAACCCCGCCGGCCTGCGGATGGTCGAGGCCGACACGCTGGCCGACGTGCGGGGCCAATCCGTCTATCCGCTCCTTGTCGCGGAGTATCGCGCGGCTTTTTGCGATTTGGTCGCGCGCGTGCTGCGCGGCGAATCCGCGGTGCTCGAATTTCAAATCACCGGACTGAAGGGCACGCGGCGCTGGCTGGAAACGCACGCCAGCCCGCTGCGGGATGCCGAGGGCAAAGTCACCGCCGTGCTCGGCGTCAGCCGCGACATCACGGAGCGCAAGCGCGCGGAGGCCTCGCTAAAACTTTTTCGCTCGCTGGTGGATCGCGTGAAGGACGCCATCGAAGTCATCGATCCGGTCACGGGCCGGTTCCTGGACCTCAACGAAAAAGGCTGCCTGGACTTGGGCTACTCCCACGCGGAGATACTGGGCAAAGCGGTGTGGGACATCAACCCCACCGTGGATGCGCGCACGTTCGCGCAGCACGCGGCCGCCACGCGCGCGGCGGGTTCGCTGACGTTTCCAAGCCTTCACCAACGAAAGGATGGGACAACTTTCCCGGTCGAGATTTCCCTCACCTACATTCAAAGCGAGCAGGACTATCTCGTCGGCGTGGTGCGCGACATCACCGAGCGGAAACAGGCCGAGGACGCCATTCGTCGCCTCGCGGCCTTCCCCGAGTTGAACCCGAATCCGGTGCTGGCCTTCGCCGCCGCCGGCGCGTTGACCTACCACAACCGCGCCGCCGCCGCGCTCGTGAAATCCCTCGGCGCAGCCGACCTCGACTGCGTGCTGCCCGCCGGCACGCGCACGATCATCGCCACCTGTCTCGCCACCGCCCAGCCGCACTTGCGGATCGAGACCAGGCACGGCCTGCGGACCCTTTCGTGGTCGTTCTATCCGCTCACCGAAATCAATGCGGTCCATTGCTACGTCGGCGAAATCACGGAGCGGCTGCGGTTGGAGGAGCAACTCCGGCAGGCGCAAAAGATGGACGCGATCGGCCAGCTTGCCGGCGGTGTCGCGCACGACTTCAACAACATTCTCGCGATGATTATTTTGCAGGCGGAGCTGACGGGCGAGACGCCGCACCTGCCGCCGCTGGCCGTCGAGGGCCTCGGCCAGATTCGCGCCGCGGCCGAGCGCGCGGCCAATTTGACGCGGCAGTTGCTGCTCTTCAGCCGCCGCCAAGTGACGCAACTGCGCGACCTCGACGTGAACGAAGCCGTCACCAACCTCGCGCGGATGTTGCAGCGCATCCTCGGCGCGGACGTGCATTTGCAATTGCACCTGCATTCCGGCCCGCTGCCCACGCGCGCCGACGCCGGGATGTTGGACCAAGTGCTGATGAACCTCTCGGTCAACGCCCGCGACGCGATGCCCGCTGGCGGGCAGTTGCGCCTCGAGACGAAATCCCAGTTCGTGGACGAGACGCTGGCCCGCCAGCACGCCGATGCCACGCCGGGAAATTTCGTTTGCGTGAGCGTGAGCGACACCGGCTGCGGCATCCCGCTGGACGTGTTGCCGCACATCTTCGAACCGTTCTTCACCACCAAGGAAGCCGGGCGCGGCACGGGCCTCGGCCTGGCGATCGTGTTCGGCATCGTCAAACAACACCGCGGCTGGATCCGGGTGGCGACCGAGCCGGGACGCGGCTCGAGCTTCGAGGTTTTTCTCCCGAGCAGTTTGCAGGAATTGTCGGGAGCCAGCGCCGCCGTCGCGCGGACCGCACCCCGCGGCGGCTCCGAGACCATCCTTTTGGCCGAGGACGAACCGACCGTGCGCATGTTGACGCGGATGATATTGGAGCGCCGCGGCTACCGCGTCTTGGAAGCCGCCAACGGACCAGAAGCGGTGGTGCTCTGGGACCAGCACCGCGACGAAATCGCGTTGCTTTTCACCGACCTCGTGATGCCCGGCGGGATGACTGGGATCCAACTTGTGCAACGGCTCCGGCACGAACAACCCCGGCTCAAGATACTCATGACCAGCGGCTACAGCGCGGAAATCGCCGGCACCGAATTGGAACCGCGCCCCGGCGACAACTTCCTCCAAAAACCCTGCGCCCCGGAGCGGCTGCTGGAAACCGTCCGCCAATGCCTCGACCGCCGCGAGTGAGCGGCGCGAACAAAGTCAGGCAAAAAATAACGGGCAGAAAATGAAGACGATTTCCGGTCTTATTTTTCGCCGCAAATTTTTCCGCCCCAGTCCGCCGCGCCTCAATCGTAACGAGGCAATGGGCGGACCGCCGCCGTCTCGGCGGCTCACGGCGTGGGAAATCCGCGAGGGCAATTCACACTGCCTCTTTTGGTTCCCCATTCCGGGAACCTTTTGCACTGCGGAAAATGCCCGCCTCATCTTTGGACGGTGTGAGCCGCCGAGACGGCGGCGCTCCTGCGGCATCGTTACGCCTCAATCCCGTTCGAACACGAGTGGATCCCTGTTGAAAACGATCGTCAGTTTGGTGCCCTCCACGGTGGCCTCGCCGCTGCGCTCGCCTTTGTCGCCCTGAAATTTCACCTGATATTTTCCGCCCGCTTTGCTCCACGAACCCTGGAGCACGACCTTGGGCAGCGAGTTCGTCGCGCCCGGGCCGACGATGGCGGGGGGCATGACCTTGCTGGTGACGACCGGCGCGTAGGCGGGCACGTTTGGCTGGACGCCTTTGAGCGAGAGCCGGCTGTCCGGCGTGGCGGCCAGGGCCAGATCGATCATCCGCCGATTGATGTACACCCGGAGCCGGGTGATCTCGCCGGCCGCGGCGCCGGGATTGAGTTTGCGATATTGGTTGACGGTGCCGCCGACATCGATTTGCCAGCGGCCCAGGATCGTTTCGGAGTCGTATTTGGCGGACTTGCCGGTCTTGAGGAATTCGAGCAAATCCTTGGAATCCACCGGATCGAATTGCAGCCGCAACTGGTCCATCATCGCGGCATTGGTCAGGATCGCCTGGGTTTTCGGGAACTGCACGAATTCCACGACGCTGGCCTGATTGCTGGACAATTGCAGGAACTGCGGGTCGGTGAGGAGGCTTTGCAACTCCTTGTTTTCCGAGAGCGACAACAGCGCGGGATAATCCAGCGTGCGGTTGATCAATTCGGGATTGTGATAGACCAAACCGAGCAAATCCGCGGCGTCAAAAAACGCCGGCGGCAGCGGGTTGATCGCCGCCGAGAAACGCACCATGCCGGTCGCATGCACATCGGCGCGCATCCGGTTCACCGCTTTCAACCAGAAGGGATTCTCATTCTTGGATTCCACCTGCGCGGTCAGGTAGCCGGTGGAATTGACCAGCGCCCCGATCAAAATCAAATACAGCATCGAGGTCAGCAAACCGATGGCGATGCCCACGCGCGAGTTCATCCGTTCCCAGCGGAAATACTCCGACTCCTTGCGTTTGTATTTGAACATGACACTGAACTTGAGGTGGATGAATTGCGCGAAGGCCGTCACCGCAATGCTGATGGCGATGAACACAATCAGCGGGGGCAGCACGACGACCCACAGCGGATTGTCCAGGCCGATCATCGGGATCAACGGCCGGACGTAGGGCGACAGCGGCACCGCGAGGAACGCCGCCACGATGGCCCCAAAAAAGGTGATCAACATGCGCAACGCACCCTGCTGATAGCCGCTGGAGCCCACCGCCGCGAACAACAAAACCGCAAGTACCCAAATTGTCATGCGTTACGAGTACCGGTTTCGCGTGGGCGACGCACGCAGAAAAAACAAAGAAGAGCCGCGCGCGCAGCGATGGGCGGAAATTTCGGCGGGGGCGCACCTCAGTTTATTGCAGTTGCCTGGGATTACTTGCAGCCGTTCTCCATCACCCCAGGCCGCTCCCCCGGGGAGAGGGGGAAAGGAGCGCCGCGCTCGGGGCAATATTGCGACCTCTCCTTGGGTTGGAGGCTGTTTTTGGCGGCAGACGGGGAGCGTGTGGAGAGCGCCTGAGTTTGCCCGACACGGTGGAGCGGGTCTCCCGCTGCCGAAGGAGAGGGCCGGGGTGAGGCAGGAATAGGCCCTGGGAGGGGTTTTCGGGCGCGGAAGAAGTTTCTCCGGTGATTCCAGAAGGTTCCTCAGCCCGCGAAGAAGTTATCGCGACGACTGACGAAACTTCTTCAACGACTGACGAAACTTCTTCAACGGCTGAAACAACTTCTGCGGTGGCGGAAGAAGTTGTTTCAGCGACCGCAGAAGTTTCCGTCACGACAGAAGAAAGTTCTGCGGCCGCAAAAGAAGTTTCCGCAGGCGCGAGAAAAACTTCCGCAAGCGCCGGCGAAGTTTCTTGAGCGAGGGAGAAAGCTCGCGGTGAGCCGACGCGGGCGGGCGCGGAGTGGGAGACCGTGGTAATCCCCGTTGCGGGAATGCCCCCAACCAGAGCCGGGGTCTGCGGGAGCGCGGGCGCGGGCAATTCGCACTGCAACGTTTGCTTCACCATGCAGGGAACAGATTTCGCTGCGGAAAATGCGCGCCTCCGCCCCGTTGGGACGGTGTGAGCCGCCGAGACGGCGGCGCTCCTACTGAATGGTTACGGCTTAGGGCAACTGGGGTCCCATGTTGCGGAAGCGGTACCGATTGTGCATGTAAACGAAATCGGGATTAGCGGGGGTTCCGCCCGGCCAATTAAATGACCATATCCCCTGACCGGACGCGGTGGCCGCCTTGAGGACCCCAGCATCCTGCCAATTATGCAACTCCGCATGGCCGTCAGCATACGAGAGCGTGCTGACGCGCCCGTGATAAACGGAAAAAGCATCGACCCAACCTCCAGACGGAGGTGATAGGCTTGGAACATCCATGACCCAAGTGCCCAAGTTGTATCCCCGGGGGTCCGACTCTTCGATAAACACCAGCGACATATCCGCTTGGCCGATTTCAGCCGACTTCAAGTACGCCAGTTGGGTACCCCATACCCCGCCATTCATTCCATTAACTTTTGAATAACTATCCCACCCCCACCCACTTCCCGGCGCGAGGGTGGTTCGCTTGTCACCGGGGCAATGAAACGCGGCGACATTGGGCACGTAGGTGAAAAGCGGTCCGGCAGTAATTCCCCGCTGCACATAATCCAAGCACTGTGCGCGAGTGAGGGTGTTCATCGAAGTCCACGGAAAGGCGGCTCCCGTGGGGTCCAGCGCCCCCGGCCAATACCCGCCGCCCGCACCATTCGCGACGAGATCATCATTGTTGTCGTCCGGAAACATGAGGAAGCCGAGGGAGATTTGCTTCTGATTGTTCAGGCACGTGGCACCGGTGCCCTTGACCTTCGCGGTGCTCAAGGCGGGCAACAACATCGAGGCCAGCACGCCGATGATCGCGATCACGACCAGCAATTCGATCAGGGTGAAGGCCGATTGGGGCAGGCGAGGACGCGGCACCACGACGATTGGCCGTTGGCCAAGGTGGCGGGCGGGATGACTGTGACCGACCTGATCCGGGGAGGAAGCACGACGAGGTTTCATGGCAGTTTACGCGGTGTTTTTTTTGACGACGGTGAAATCATGTGGCGGTGACCGCTTCTTTTTACCATCGCTGAAATCATCCGCAACGCCTTTCTGCCCGTATTTCCCGAGATGCTTGATTTTGACGTTTTAGGAGTGGGACGGGCCTTTTAGGTTTTGGGTGAGTGTGACTTGGGGGACGAAAAGTTAGAGTCTCGTTACCTCGTCTCCTACAAGGTGGGAGGCTTACCGCAGATTCCGCAGTTGGTGGCGGGCGAGGTAAGGGTCCACGCGGGCGAGGAGGAAGCAGGCGAGGCGTTCCTGGAGTTTCTCGAAGAGGCCGCGGGAGTGGGGCCAGGTGGCGGGGTCGAGGCGGCGGGAGTGGGTGAGGTCTTGCTGGAAGTTGGCGCGGGCGGCGGCGGCGAGGCGCGGGTCTTGGACGCGGATCATCAACTCGTAGTTAATGTGCAGGCTGCGGGTGTCGAGATTGGAGGAGCCGACGTAGAGGGTGTCGTCGAGAAGGGCGGCTTTGGCGTGGAGGATTTGGGGTTGGTATTCGTAAATCTCGACGCCGGCGCGGAGGAGTCCCTGATAGAGACTGTGGGCGGCGAGTTGGGCGAGGCGGACGTCGGTTTTGCCGGCGAGGAGGAGTTGCACGCGGCCACCGCGGCGGGCGGTTTTGTTGAGGGCGCGGCGGATGCGCCAGGAGGGGAGGAAGTAGGCGCTGGCGATTTGCACTTCCGTGGCGTGGGCGAGGTCGCGGAGGAGGGCGGCGCGGTAGGGATTTTGGCGGAGGCCGGGGCCGGTGAGGAGGATTTCGCCGCCGGTGTTGGCGGACGCGGCGGGTGCGGCGGGCGCGCTGGGTTTGATGAATTTCAGCAGGCGATCGATGCTCAGGAGGCGGAGTTCGGCGCGGTCGAAGAGGTCGCGAAAGGTGAGGCCGAGTTGCTCGGCGAGCTGGCCGTCGAGGCGGAGGCCGAGGTCGCGCCAGCCGCGGGTGACGCCGTCGCCCTGATATTCGGGGGCGATGTTGAAGCCGCCGAGGAAGGCGGTGGCGTCGTCGCAGACGAGGAGTTTGCGGTGATTGCGAATGCCGAAGCGGGTGAGGTTGAAGGGATTGAACCAGCGGAATTGTCCCCCGGCCGCGCGGAAGGTTTGCCAGTAGTCGTCGTGGAGATCGGGCGAACCCCAGGCGTCGATGAGGAGCTGGACCTGGAGGCCGCGCTGGGCGGCGTGGGTGAGGGCGTCGCGAAAGGCGTCGGCAATGGGGCTGGCCGCGAAGATGTAGGTCTCGAGGCGCACGGTGCGCGTGGCGGCGGCAATGGCGGCGAGCATCGCGGCGTAGGCGTCGTCCACGCGGTTGAAGAGGGTGAAGGTGGTCGCGGTGGTTCCGGGGGTGTCCGGCATGGGGGGAGTTCAAAGGCAAAAGGAAAAAGGTAAAAGGCAAAAGTGGGGCGGGGCGGCGGATCGCGGGGGGAGGTCGCGCCAAAGGGTTTTGGCGTGGGGGGGGGGTCCGACCGGCGCGTTATTTTTTGTCCCAGCGGGCGCGGGGATGGCCGTTGGCGTATGACATGCCGAGTTCCTTGGAGGTGGTGGCTTCGAGGTGGCCGTCGAGGAACGAGGCGTTGATCCGGTTGTTGTGGCGCGCGGCGAGGGCGCCGCCGGTGCAGCCGAATTGGCAGGTGTGATTTGGGGTGCGGAAAAAGATGGCGAGGGTGCCGACGGCTCGGTTGGTGAGGCCGGTGGAGACGATGCCGAGGATGTTGGTGCTGAGGAAGGTGTTGGTGTTCACGTAAGCGCCGGTGTTGCAATCGGCGAAGATGACGGTGTCGGCGGGGTGTGCGACGGCGGTGACGAGGGTGTGGCCGGAGTTCCAGAGGCCGATTTCGCTGTGGTTCATGCCGAGGCCGTAGGCGGTCTTTTGCGCGGGGCATTGGTAAACGCGGGCGTTGGCGGTGTAGGGGGTGAGGGTTTTGGTCCACCACGTGAAGCCGCTGTTGGCGTAGAGGCCGAGGCTGTTGGTGCGGCCGTTTTTGACGAGGAGGGCGAAGGTGTCGTGATTTTCGTCGGCGTAGAGTTGGGAGGCGGTGGCGATTTGGCGCAGGTGGGCCTGGCATTTGGCGAGTTTGCCCTTGTTTTTGGCGCGGCTCAGGACGGGGAGCAGCATGCCGGCGAGGATGCCGATGACGGCGAGGGTGACGATGAGCTCGAGCAGGGTGAAGGCGGCGCTGGGTTTGGTGGGGCGCATGGCGGCGGCGGGTGTTTGCCTGTTCATCGTGCGTTGACGCGGGGAACTTAAGGGAAGGGTAGGGGAGTTCAAAGTTCAAAGCTCGAGGTTCACAGTGGGCGTTCGGTGAATCGGGGCGGTTCGAGAGGGTTGGTTTTTTCGCGCGAGTTTTTGGCCCACAGAGACGCGATGATCACAGAGAACTCGGGAAATGGATTTTACGCGGCGGCGATTTGGGGCAGATTTCGCGCGTGAAAATTTTCGTGTGGATTGTGTTGCTGCTGCTCGGGCTTGCGGCGCGGCCGGCGGAGGTGCTGGCGGCGGCGAAGACGAAGGCGGGTTTGGTGTTGTCGCACGAGGTGGCGGGCGCGGGTGAGACGGTGACGGCGGCGGTGCGGTTGGAGATGGCGCCGCGGTGGCACACGTATTGGCGGAACTCGGGCGAGTCGGGGGCGCCAACGAAGCTGGAGTGGGTGTTGCCGACGGGGATTTCGGCGGGGGAAATTCAGTGGCCGGTGCCGGAGAAGTATGTCGTCGAGGGGCTGACGACGTATGTGCATCACGACGAGATTTTTTTGTTGGTGCCGTTGCAGATTGGCGCGGAGGCCGCGAAGGGGGCGGTGGAAATCAAGGCGAAGGTGTCGTGGCTGGAGTGCGAGGT
This sequence comes from Verrucomicrobiota bacterium, assembly GCA_043757645.1. Taxonomy (GTDB): domain Bacteria; phylum Verrucomicrobiota; class Verrucomicrobiia; order Limisphaerales; family BJHT01; genus BJHT01. The sequence continues at coordinate 9,455 of JAYVOY010000239.1, read as the reverse complement.
GCAGTGCATTCCGGGGAGCGCGAACGTGAGCGCGTCGCTGGTGATTGGGGACGCGGCGAAGCTGGGCGCGGGCGCGGCGGTGATCGCGGCGGCGCGGAAGCGATTGCCGGAAACGGGCGCGGCGGTGACTGCGCGCGCGGCGTGGGATGGCGCGGTGACGGGGAAGACGCGCGCGGTGGTGATCGAGTGGAAGCCGCGGAATACGGGCGCGAGATTTGATTTTTTTCCGGATGCGGCGAAGGGCTTCGAGGTGTTGGCGGCGACGGAGGTTTTGAAGGGCGAGGGTGCGCACGCGCGGTTGCGGAAGGTGATCGAGAGCGCGAAGGGCGGGTGGCCGGAGCGCGTGTCGGGGCTGCTGGTGGAGCTGGATGCGAAGGGGAAGGCGCTCGCGGCGTTTGAGGTGGGCCTGCCGATCGCCAATGCCAGCGCGGGTGCGGCGGCGGTCGCTCCGGGGGCGAGCGCGCCGCCGACGGGTGCGGCGGTGGTGGCTCCGACGAAAGCGAAAGTGGAGACCTCGTTGTTCGCGATGCTGGGGCTGGCGTTTATTGGCGGGCTGATTTTGAACATCATGCCGTGCGTGCTGCCGGTGATCGCGCTGAAGATTCTGGGGTTCGTGAATCAGAGTCGCGAGGCGCCGGGGCGGGTGCGGCAACTGGGTTTGGTTTATGGGCTGGGCGTGTTGTGTTCGTTTCTGGTGCTGGCGGGAATGATCATCGGGGTGCAGCGGGCGGGGCGCGACGCGAGCTGGGGGATGCAGTTTCAGAACCCGCAATTTCTGGTGGCGATCACGACGTTGGTGGTGTTGGTGGCGCTGAATTTGTTCGGAGTTTTCGAGGTGTCGCTGGGCGGGACGGCGATGGGCGCGGCGGGGAATCTGGCGGCGCGCGAGGGCGCGAGCGGGGCGTTTTTCAACGGGGTGTTGGCGACGATTTTGGCGACGCCGTGCAGCGCGCCGTTTCTCGGGTTCGCGCTGGGGTTCGCGTTCACGCAGCCGCCGCTGATTATCGTGCTGATGTTTTTGACGGTGGGGTGCGGGCTGGCGTTGCCTTACGTCGTGCTGAGTTGGGAGCCGGGTTGGTTGAAATTTTTGCCGAAGCCGGGCGCGTGGATGGAGAAGTTCAAAAATGTGATGGGCTTCCCAATGCTGGCGACGGCGGTGTGGTTGTTTTCGATTGCGGAGAATCATTACGGAAAACGCGGGGTGTTGTGGTTCGGGCTGTTTCTCGTGGTGCTCGCGCTGGCGTTGTGGATTTGGGGTGAGTTCGTGCAGCGCGGGTCGCGGCGACGCGGGTTGGCGATGGCGCTCAGCGCGGCGCTGGCGGGCGGGGGATTTGTTTATGCGATGGAAATTGAGTTGCAGTGGCGCGCGCCGATTGCGGCGGTGAAGGCGGGCGGCAGTCTCAAGGAAAGCCCGGACGGCATCGACTGGCAGCCGTGGAGCGCGGGGGCGGTGACGGCGGCGCGGGCGGCGGGGCGTCCGGTGTTCGTGGATTTCACGGCGGATTGGTGCGTGACGTGTCAGGCGAACAAGAAGACGAGCATCGAGATCGCGGCGGTGCGGGCGAAGTTGCAGGAGATCAATGCGGTGGCGTTGCTCGGCGATTACACGCGGGAGGATCCGGCGATTGCGGCGGAGTTGAAACGCTTTGGGCGCGCGGCGGTGCCGTTGGTGGTGGTGTTTCCGCGGGATGCGAGCGCCGCGCCGATGGTGTTGCCGGAGGTGTTGACGCCGGGGTTGGTGCTCGGTGCGCTCGACAGCGCGGCGAAGTAGGAGCGACGGGGCTGGGAACGGGCGGGCGGCGATTTGTTCCAGCGGGCGCGCGGAAGGTGGTGTATTTAATTGCGGCGAAAAATTCTTACAGAGGAATATCCAAGATGGGAATCGTTACCAAAACTCTCACGTCGGTTCGGCTCGGCCTGGCATTCGGCTGGTTGTGTTGCGGATGGGGTGCGGCGGAAAGCGCGTCCGCGGCCATCGGCATTGGGGAGCGGGTCATTGCCACACACGCGGTGAACGTGCGGCAGACGCCGGGCGGGACGTTTCTCACAACGCGGCGAATTGGCGATCAGGGGCTTGTCACTGACGGGCCAGTGGTGCGGACGCTCAACGGTTTCATCCTGAACTGGCTGTTCGTGAATTTCGACACGGGGGTGGATGGCTGGGTGGCGGAGATCGGCTTGGCGTCACTCTCGGTGATTCCGCCGACGCCGACGAACACGAGTCCGGGTGCGCTGACCGCGCCGGGCGAGGTGTTACCGAGCGGGCCGGTGGTGCTGACGTGGCTGCCGGTGGGCGAGGCGCTGTCTTACACCGCGCGGATTTTGGACGCCAACACGGGCGCGGTGGTGGCGAGCACCAACACGACGGCGCTGACCTACACGGTGACGCTGCCGCCGGGCGGGCAGTTTCAGTCGGTCGTTTCGGGGTGCAATCCCACGGGGTGTTCGCCGGATTCGGCACCGTTGTTTTTCCGCACGCCGGACGCGATTGCGACGGCGGATGGCGACAACGCGGTGTTTGTTTCGCAGACGGTGCCGGGCTTTTTGCTCGTGGGGCAGACCAACGTGGTCAGCGTGACGATGCAGAACTTTGGCGTCACGCCGTGGCCGGCGGGCGGGGTGTTTTTTCTCAGCGCCATCAATCCAGCGGATAATCTGACGTGGGGCTTGAATCGCGTGGCGCTGCCGGGCGACGTGGTGCCGGGGGCGGCGGTGACGTTTACTTTCGAGATCGGCGCGCCGCTGACGCCGGGCACGTACGAGTTGCAATGGCAGATGATTCGCGAGGGCGTCGGTTTGTTTGGGCAGGTTTCGCGCAATGCTGCGGTGGTGGTTTTTCCGGCGGATGCGCCGGGCGACAACGCCGTGTTTGTTTCGCAGTTCGTGCCGCTGACGATGGGGACGGGGACGACCGCGCAGGCGTCGATCACGCTGCGCAACATGGGCACGAATGCGTGGAGTGAAGCCGCGCGGTATCGACTGAGTTCGCTCAATCCGTATGACAATCGCACGTGGGGACTCAACCGCGTGTCGCTGCCGGCGAGTGTCGCGCCGGGGGCGGCGGTCACGTTTAATTTTCCGATCACCGCACCGACAAATGCGGGCGTTTACGGTTTTTCGTGGCAGATGGTGCATGACGGGGTGCAGCATTTTGGCGACGTGAATCCCGCCACGTCGATCAGCGTGCTGGAGATCGGCAGCCTCGGGGATGACGCGGTGTTGCTCGCGCAGGAGGTGCCGCTCACGATCGCGGCCGGCGCGACTGCGCCGGTGTCGCTCACGCTGCGCAACGCGGGCACGAACACGTGGAGCGAGGCGAATTTGATTCGGCTGGCGACGCTTAATCCGCTCGACAATCTCACGTGGGGATTCAACCGCCTTTCCGTTCCCGGCGAGGTCGCGCCGGGGGCGATCGTCACGCTGAATTTCTCGCTCACCGCGCCGGGTGCGCCGGGCAATTATGATTTCCAAGCGCGTTTGGTTCACGAAGGCGTGGCGCTGTTTGGACCCGCGACGACGAATGTGAACATCGCGGTGACGCCGCCGCCGTTTCCGGGCAATGCGGCGGAGTTCGTGTCGCAAGCGGTGCCGGCGGCGATGGCGCCGGGTGCGGTGGCGTTGGTGTCGGTCACGTTCCGCAACGCGGGCACGAACACGTGGAGCGAGGCGGACAAGTTTCGGCTGGGGTCGATCACGCCGATTGACAATGTCACGTGGGGGCCGAATCGCGTGCTGCTCACGAACTCGGTGCCGCCGGGGGATTCGTACACGTTCACGTTCAACATTGTCGCGCCGCTGGTGGAGGGGAATTACGACTTCCAATGGATGCTGGTGCAGGAGGGCGTCGCGCGCTTTTCCGATCCGTCGGCGAACGCCGTCGTTCAGGTCGCGGGGGTGCCGGATGCGGCGCCGCAATTCACCGCGCAACCGTTGGATGTGACGGTGCTCGAAACGCAGACGGCGACGTTCAGCGCGACGGCGGTGGGTTCGCCCGCGCCGAGTTTGCAATGGCAGGTGCTGGTGCCGGGCGCGGTGGATTTCGCCGACATTTTGGGCGCGACCGCAGGCACGTTCACAACGCCGTCGCTGGCCTTGGCGGACAATGGAACGGTCTTCCGCTGCGTGGCCACGAACCGCGCGGGCAGAGCGGTGAGTTTGTTTGCGACGGTGACGGTGATGAGTGGCCGCCCGGGCTTTGTGTTGCAGCCCACCAACCAAGTCGTGTTCGTGGGCCAGACGGCGGCGTTCACAGTCGCCGCGACGGGCACGCCCGCGCCGCAGTTGCAATGGCAGGTGCTCGCGCCGGGCGCGGTGGATTTTGTCGAGGTGGCGGGGGCGACGGCGGAAACATTTGTCACGCCGCCACTCACGCTGGCGGACGGTGGCGCGCAATATCGCTGCGTGGCGACGAACCCCTTCGGCGCGGCGTTGAGCGCCGCGGCGGCGTTGGCGGTGACGAATCCGCCGGTGCCGACGGTGGTGCAATTTTTCCCGGCCAATGGCGCGGTCGCGGTGCCGGTGACGACGCCGGTGCTGGTGACGTTCTCCGATGCGATGGATCCGGCGACGATCAATTCGGCGACGTTCACACTGCGGCGCAAAAACCAGTCCACGAACCTGGCGACGACGGTCACGTACGATCCCGTGACGCGCACGGCGACTTTGCAGCCGGCGGTGAACTTGAAGTTGGACTGGACCTATTATGTCACGGTCGTGGGCGGTGAGGCGGGCGTGAAGAGTTTGGCGGGAGTGCCGCTGGTCACGACCAACGCGTTCTTTGTGACGCCGGATACGCTGCCGCCAAAACTTTCCGGCGTGACGGTGACGAACATCACGAGCACCAAGGCGACGATCAAATGGACCGCAAATGAAAACGCGAATGCGCAGGTTCTCTATGGTCTTACTTCGGCTTACACGTCGGTCACCACGCCGACGCTGATTTTGAAACGCTCGCAGTCGATCAAGCTGACCGGGCTGTTGCCGGGCATGCTGTATCACTTCCAAGTGCGCGGGACGGACCTTTCGGGCAACACGGGTGTGTCCGGGGATTTCACGTTCATGACGTTGCCGTAAGCGCGGGTGGAGATCTGGATGGTCCCGGAACGCCGCCGTCTTGGCGGCTCACCGTGTACGAACGCACCCGATCCGCAAGGTCCGCGGGCGCCTCCCAATCCACGGCCTGGGAATTTGGAGATCTCAGTGGCACCCGGCTTCAGCCGGGTGTCTCGGCGCTCACGGGAACACAACCGCTTCAGCGGTTTTTGCGTGCCCGTGAAACCGCTGAAGCGGTTGAAATGGTTCGTCAGTCGCGGACATCCGGCTGAAGCCGGGCGCCAATGAGAGGAAACCAGGACCGCACAAAACTGAGGTGCGCCCGGTCGCGCGCTTCGTACGAGAATCCCCTTGCCCGAAGGGGCTTCGTTGTTACAGTCCCGCTTCCTTTTTGGCGGAGGACGGCCGATGCCGCCGTTTTTTTGCCCGTGCAGTGACTTGATTCGATCCAACCAAACACACCGTGAAAGTTTTTTCCGGCAATTCAAACAAGCCCCTGGCAAAAGCGATTTGTGACTCGATCGGCATGGAGTCGGGGAAGTGTACGGTGTCCACGTTTCCCGACGGCGAGACCTTCGTGCGGATCGACGAGAATGTGCGCGGCGAGGACGTGTACATCATTCAGCCGACGTCGCCGCCGACCAATCAGAGCTTGATGGAGTTGTTCATCATGATGGACGCGATGCGGCGTTCCAGCGCGATGCGGATCACGGCGGTGATGCCGTTTTACGGCTACGCGCGGCAGGATCGCAAGGATCAGCCGCGGGTGCCGATCACGGCGAAGTTGGTCGCGAATCTCCTCGTCGCGGCGGGCGCAAATCGCATCCTCACGATGGACCTGCACGCGCAGCAGATTCAGGGATTTTTCGACATTCCGGTGGATCATTTGTACGCCGCGCCGGTGATGTACGATTATTTGAAATCGCTCAAGCTGGAGCGGCTCGTGGTGGTGAGTCCCGATGTGGGCGGGCTGAAGATGGCCTACGCGTACTCGCAGGTGCTCGAGGCCGATCTGGCGATCGTCGCCAAGCGCCGGAAGAGCGCGACGGAGATCGAGTCGATGACGGTGATCGGCAACATCAAGGGGAGAAACATTCTGCTGGTGGATGATCTGACCGAGACGGCCGGCACGCTGACGGCGGCGGCGAAGCTGCTGAAGGAGAAGGGGGCCAAGCGCATTATCGCCTGTGTTTCACACGCGATTTTGAACGACATGGGAATCGACCGTTTGCGCAAATCAAATATTGACGAACTCATCACTACTGATAGCGTCCTCCGCCCTGCGATAGACGGGGTGCGGATCAAAACGCTGTCGGTGGCAGGATTGTTGGGCGAAGCCATCAAACGAATTCACAGCAATTCGTCGGTGACTTCGCTGTTTGAATTTAAAGGCGGGCGCACGAGCTGAACAGCCGGCGTCCCCCAGTTGACGAAGAATTTTTAGCACATGAAATCAGTACCATTTACCGCGTATCCCCGCACGGCGACCCGTCACAACCAAGTCAAGAAGCTGCGCGCCTCCGGGCGCACGCCGGCGGTGATCTACGGGGCCAAGACCGAGCCGCAGATTTTGGAAGTGCCGTTCAAGGAACTGGAAAACCTGATTCACCACTCGGTGTCGGAGAACATTCTGGTGAACCTCACGATCCCCAGCGACAAGCGCCCCACGCGTCTGGCGCTCGTGCAGTCGGTGCAGCACCACCCGCTGTCGGGCGCGGCGTTGCATGTGGATTTTCATGAAGTCGCGGAGAACGAGCCGGTCGTGATCACGGTGCCTGTGGAGAGCGTTGGCGAGGCCGTCGGCGTGAAGACGGGTGGCGGCACGCTCGAACACGTGTTGCACCGGCTCAAGGTGCGCTCGCTGCCGAAGGATTTGCCCGAGGTGATCATCGTCGATGTCTCGCATCTCGAGATTGGCCAGAGCATTCATATCGGCGACATCAAGGCGACGGTCGGGGTCGAGATTTTGGGCGACAAACACATTTCCGTGTTCGCCGTCGCCGCGCCGCTCACCGAGGCGCAGGAAACCGCCGCCGCCGAGGCTGCCGGAACCGCCGCCGCGCCCGAGATGATCAAGGAAAAGAAGGAAGAAGGCGCGGCCGACGCGGCGGCCAAGCCGGGCGCGAAACCGGATGCCAAGGCCGACGCCAAGGGCGCGGACAAGGGTGCCGAGAAAGCCGGCGAGAAGAAGGCCGAGAAGAAGAAGTAACGCCGCGTGGGGCGCGTCCGCCCGGGTTGAGGCCACCGCATGGAGAACGTGTTTCTCATTGTTGGCTTGGGCAATCCGGGGGGCGAATACGCCGACACGCGGCACAATGCGGGTTTCCGGGCGGCGGAAACTTTGGCGGACCGCTGGCGGGTCGGTTGGAGCTTGGAAAAAAAATTCCAGGCGCGAATTGCGAAATGTGATGTGGGTGGGCAGCGGGTGGTGTTGTGCGAGCCGCAGACGTACATGAACCTGAGCGGCGTGGCGGTGCGGGCGGTGTTGGGATTTTATCGGGTGCCGGTCGCGCGGTTGTTGGTGTTGGTCGATGACGCGGATTTGCCGTTCGGCGAGATTCGGTTGCGCGGGCGCGGCAGCAGCGGCGGGCATCACGGGTTGGATTCGGTCGCCGAGCACGCGGGCACGACGGATTACGCGCGGTTGAAAATCGGCATCGGCCAGCGGCGCGACGGGCCGCGGCAGATCACGGGTTTCGTGCTCGGTGCGTTTGCGGGCGAAGAGAAGCAGACGTTGGGAAAAATTTTGGCGCGGGTGGCCGACCAGGCGGAATGCTGGATGGCCGAAGGCGTGGAACGGGCAATGAACAAATTTAACGGGGTGGCAGTGCCCCCCGGGTCATGAATGCGATGAAAAAATACGAAGGTCTGTTTATCTTGAATACGTCCGGTCGGGAAGAGGGCGTGAAGGAAGTCGTGGACAAGATCACGGCGGAAATCAACGCCGCCGGCGGCCGCGTCGAGACGGTGCAGAAGATGGACAAGCGCGCCTTCTCGCGCGTCGCGAACAAGAAGAACACCTCCGGTTTTTACGTGAACGTCATTTTCGAGGTGAACCCGTCGGCGGTCGTGGGCCTGCGGAACAAGTTCAGTTTGAACGAGGAGATTTTCCGCGTGACCTTCACGATCGCGCCGGAAGTCCCCGCGCCGGTGGCCGCGCCCGCCGCCAAGTAATCAACTGAGCCGGAACAAGGCTCCTCCAAGCCGATGGCCAATTTCAACAAAGTCATCCTCGCCGGGAATTTGACCCGCGATCCGGAGTTGCGCTACACGCCCAAGGGGTTGGCGATCGCCAAGCTCGGCATGGCGATCAATCGCACATGGAAGAACGAGGCGGGCGAGACGAAGGAAGAAGTTACTTTTGTTGACGTCGATGCGTTTGGTCGCTCGGCCGAGGTCATCGCGCAGTATCTGAAAAAGGGACGTCCCATTCTTATTGAAGGCCGCCTCCGGCTCGACACGTGGGACGACAAGGCGACCAATCAGAAGAAGAGCAAGCTGGGGGTGGTGCTCGATAGTTTTCAGTTCCTCGATTCCGCTCGCGGTGGTGCGCCCGGTGCCGCGGGTGGTCCCGGTGGTGGTGGTGGCGAACCGCAGGGTGTCGCCGAACCGCCGCGCGCGCGGCCCACTCCGCCGAGTCGTCCGTCCGCCCCGGCCGAAGCCTCCGACGGCCCGCCGCCGCCGGACGATGACGACGTTCCGTTTTGAGTCAATTTGCCGGCGGCACTTTCCGCGCGTCGGCGTTCGCGTTTTTTAATTCTATGCCAAAAGTTGAAGTCATTCTCACCCACAACATCGTCGGCTTGGGCGCTGAGTCGGATCAGGTTCGCGTTTCCGCCGGTTACGCCCGCAATTATTTGCTGCCGCACAATTTGGCCATCCCACTGACGGGCGCCAACAAGCGCCGGCTCGAGGTGCTCAGGCAGCGCCGCGCCGAACGCGAGGCCAATGAGTTGAACAGCATGGCCGAACTGGGCCGCAGTCTCTCGAAGATCACGGTGCTCATCGGCGTGAAGACCGGCGACGACGGCAAGATGTTCGGCTCGGTCACCTCCGGCACGATCGTGGACGAGTTGAAGAAGCAGCTCGATGTCGCGCTCGACAAGAAGCGCATCCATCTCGAAGCGCCGATCCGCGCGCTGGGCGAATACGAGGTCGAGTTGCGTTTGCACGCGGACGTGAAGAGTTCGCTCAAGGTGCGCGTGGAGAGTTTGACGCCGCTGGCCAAAGTGGAAGCCGCGCCGGCGCCCGAGGCCAAGGAAGGTTATCGTGGACGCGAAGCCCGCAGTTCCGCCCGCGCCGAAGCCAAACCCGAGGCCAAGCCCGAGCGCAAGGGCCGTCCGGCGAAGGAATAACCGGAAACTTTTTCGCCCCAGGCAGGCCCGCAACGGCCTGCCTTTTTT
>JAYVOY010000238.1:0-6864 GCA_043757645.1 Verrucomicrobiota bacterium | reverse complement strand
GGACAAGGATTCGTTCCTCGTCAGCAGCCACTGGAACGTGCTGAACAATTTGCTCACCGGCCGCTTCGTTCGGCGCGCGGGACTTGGCGTCGAGTGGCTGCTGATCCTCGCGCTGGGCGCGGGCGCGGGCGTCGTCGCGCTCCGCTTGGATGTGCGGCGTGGCGCGGTCGCACTCGCTGTGATCCTCGCGGTTTACGCGCTGGTGTGCGTGGTGGTTTATTCGCGCGAACGCCTGTGGCTGCCCCTCGCGTTGCCGGCGCTCACGGCGCTCGCGGCGCACGTCGCGGTGGTGGCGTGGCGGGCATTTTTCGAGGGGCGCGAGCGGGCGCATTTGCAGGCGGTGTTCGCGAAGGTCGTCGCGCCGGAGGTGGCGGCGGAATTGTTGGGGCAAAAGGAACTTCGCCGCGGCGGCGAGCATCGTGAGGTCACGGTGTTCTTCGCGGACATTCGCGGCTTCACGGAAATTTCCAACCAACGCCACGCCCACGCGCGCGCCGACGCGCGCGCGCGGCAGCTTGATGCCGCGGCCACGCGCGCGAGTCTCGACAATCAAGCGACCGAGATGCTCGCGACGGTCAACCTCTACCTCAAGACCGTCGCCGACCTCGTCAAGCGCCACCGCGGCACGCTCGACAAATACATTGGTGATTGCGTGATGGCCTTCTGGGGTGCGCCGGTCGCGAGCGCCACGCACGCGCGCGACGCGGTTCACGCCGCCATCGCCGCGCAACGCGCCGTCCACGCGCTCAACCGCGAACGCGAGACGGAGAACCAGCGCCGCGAGGCCGACAACGCCGCGCGCGCGCAGGCCGGACAACCGCCGCTGCCGTTGCTCCCGCGGCTGCTCCTCGGCACCGGAATCAACACTGGCACGGTCATCGCGGGCCTGATGGGCAGCGAGGATCATGTGCTGAATTACACGGTGTTCGGCCGCGACGTGAATCTCGCGAGCCGTCTCGAGAGCGCGTCGGGGCAGGGGCGCATCCTCATCGGGCCGGAGACGTTTCGCGCGTTGCAGCGGCTCGATCCCGCGCTGGCCGCGACGTGCGTGGCGCAGCCGCCGATTCCGTTGAAGGGTTTTGAGCAACCGGTGCCAAGCCACGAAGTCCCGTGGCACGAGGACACCGACGGAGCGCGGCTGGGTGCGGAGCACCAGCCGCAGCGCGTGACCAGTGCGGGGGCCGTGGAGATTTCCCGCGACCTCGGCATGACGCGGGCGCTGCGGCTGGTCTGCGACACAGCCGCGCTCCGGGGGCTGTGGTTGAAGGTGCCCGCTGCGCCGTCCACAGAAAATTCCCGCTCGCCGAATTCCTCCGAAAACTCCACGGTTTCCGCCAAACCATCCACACCATGAACGACTCCTTCCTCACCAAGCTCCTCGAAACCGCGCAGTGGCTGCTGTTGGATCCGGTCACCCCGCTGCAATTGGCAATTGTCGGCGCGCTGTGTCTCGGCCTCGGATTCATGGTGCTGCGGCGCACTGCCGAGAGCTTCGGCGCGATGAACCTCGGGCTGCCGCTGGCGTTGGTGTCGTACGTTTTCGGCGTGGTCGCGCTCGTCGCGGGACTCACGGTGGCAAACGAATTCGTGCTGCCGCAGATTCCGAAAACCGTGCCGTTCCCCGCCTACGCCGCGGGCGTCCTCGGCGCGATCGTGCTGCTGCTCGCCGCGCCGCTGGGCAAAGTGCTGATGAAATGCGGCTACTCGTCGATGGTGTCCGCGTGGCTCTCCGCACTGGCGGTTTGCGCGCTCGTCGTGTTCGCGGCGGATTTTGGCTTCACCAATTTCGGTCCGCAAATGGCGCGCGTCGTGGATATGAAAGGCGCCGTTTCGTATCGCCTCACCGCCACCGCGCCCACGGAGGAAATCAAACGCCGCCGCATCGGCCTGCCCGTCGGCACGGAAATCATCACCAGGGCCGACTCCTCCGCGACGATTGATTTGGGCGCGAGTGGCTACGTCGCCGTGCGGCCGTTGACCATCGTGCGCATCCGGGCCGTCGGCGACAACGCGACGGTCGAACTCGCCGTGGGTCGCGTGATTGGCTCGGTGAAACACACCGCCAAAACCAAGTTCCAAATCCGCACGCCCGCCGCCAACACCGGCATCGTCGGCACGGATTTCATGGTGGATTCCGACGCCGCCAAACAGACCTTCGTGACCGTCGCGAGTGGGCGCGTGGTGCTCGGGGCGGCGAACGGCCCCGGCTCGGTGGAAGTGGCCGCGGGGCAAACCGCGAGCTGCGCCAACGGCGGCGCGCCCACGCCGCCGCGACCCGCGAACCCCGCCGATCTCGGGACCATCAACAGCTTCAAAGCCGCCGTCAGCGACGCCGTGAGCAAGCGCAACAAGGCCATCGAGGACGCGATGTAGCGCGAAGGAGATTGCCGGTGTTGGACGGAGCGCCGAGCACACGCTCGGCGCGGCCGTTGGGGGGAGCAACAGCGCCAGAGGCCTGGCGTGGGTGCAGTTCGAGGTGCAACGATTAACCGCGTGCTTGTGGAGCGCCGAGCACCGGCTCGGCGTGTCTCCCGCTCACCCGTCCACGCCGAGCCGGTGCTCGGCGCTCCGCGGGGACCTCACCGCCCACTCTTGGCGACCGCGGGCGGCCCGATGCAGAACAGCGTTTTCTCCCCGCGCAGAAACAGCCGCCCGTTGCTGATCGCAGGCGATGCGAAACAACCTTCGCCGAGTTCATTGCGGGCGATGACTTCGTATTTCGGACCGGGTTTCACGATGGTCGTGACGCCATTGTCGGAGAGGAAATAAACCAGCCCATTGGCGGAAACGAGCGATGCGTGGTGCGAGCCGACCTTCTCCTGCCACGCGAGTTCACCGGTCGCGGCGGCGAAGCAGTTGGCCATGCCGTTGTCTGAGACAACCAGGAAATAATCCCCCTCACTGATGGGCGAGGGAACGTAGGAGACATAGCTGGCCTTGGTTTGGTGCCACGCAATTTCATTGGTGCCGATAATGCCGCTGCCGGTGTGTTTCAGGCCGAGGAGATGATGCTCCGGAAACCCGCCCGTCATGAAAAGCAAGTCCGCCTTCGGATTGTACACGAGCGAGGCGACGAATTGTTCCGTCGGGCCTTTGAGATACCAGTGCAGTTTGCCCGTGTCGGGATCGTAGCTGGCGACGGATTTGTCGCCCGAGAGAATCATCTGCGTGCGCCCGCTGAGTTCCAGGATGATCGGCACGCAATAGCTGCGCGTGTGGTTTGCGCGCGGGGTTTTCCACAGCGTTTTGCCCGTCCCACGGTCGAGCGCGACGAGGTAGGACTCGCCGTCGTGATCGCCGTTGACGATGACTTTGTCCTTGTGGAGCACGGGCGAACTACAGAAGCCGTGCTGGCTCTTGAACTTGCCGGGACGCGCGAGCCACTGCTGTTTGCCGGAGAAATCGTAGGCCGCGACGACCATGTCCTGCACGTCGAGGAACGCGACATAGATGAGTTCGCCATCCGTCGCGGGCGTGCTCGAGGCGTGGCTGTTGAGTTTGTGTTTTTTCTCCAGGGGGCTTTTCACCACCGTTTGTTGCCACAGGATTTTGCCATTGCTGGCGTCGAGCGCGAGCAGGTCGCGTCCCTCGGTCTCCGGCACGGCGCTGACGACGAACACGCGGTCATCCCACACGACCGGCGAGGAGTGACTGACCCCGGGGAGCGGCGTCTGCCACGCGAGGTTTTCCGTGGCGCTCCATTTCACGGGCACGGATTTTTCCGCGCTGGTGCCATCGCGCCGCGGCCCGCGCCACACGGGCCAGTTCTCGGCATTGACGACCGTGGCGGCGGCAAGGAAAGCGAGCAGCAAACTGGATTTTTTCATAAGGCAAATGCGGCGAGTGTGACGGCCCGGAGACAACCGGGCATTCACCGCGGCTCACAAATCCAGCAAACCGGCGGCCGTGGCCTCGGCTGCGCTTCGGCGGACGGCGTGGGAAAGTCCGCGGGGCAGATTGTCCACGCGCTTTTGGTTCCCGATTCAGTGAGCATTTGGGGCCGCAGAGAATCCGCGCGTTCGCCCCGGTTGGACGGGGTGAGCCGCCGGGACGGCGGCGGTCCGACGGCATCGTTACGGCTCAGGCGATCGAAACGACGTTCAGGGATTGGACATGGAATAGCCGACTTTTCCCGGCGCGTTCTGTGGTCACGAACTCTTGGCAGCCAGCGGCAATGGCGAGGCTCAGGTGCAGCGCGTCCAGCGCCGTCAGCCCGTGCTCGCGGGCCAGCACCAGCGCGGCCAGCACGCTTCGTTCGGTCAATGGTTCGGAGAGGTTCACCACGTCGGAGAAGATCCCCTCGTAGAACGCCATCTGCTCGCGGCGTTGGTGGAAGGCGGGCAGTGGCAGGAGTTCCAACCGCAGGAGATCGCTGGTCACAAAGCTGCGCGCCGGCTCGCCCAAGAGCGCCCGTGCCCGCGCCTTGATCCGTGCTTCGCCGCGGTAGGCGGCGATAAACACGCCGGTGTCGAGGAACGTGTTCACGCGCGCTCGCCGCGGCGGCGGCGCACCTCAACCCCGATGGCGTCGGCGTCGAGTGGCTTTGGTTTGGCCTTGTCCGCCTGACGGCAGAGGCGGACAAGCGCCGCCGCGCGTGCCGTGGACTGGGTGTGGCCCACCGGAACCCACGTCCCGACGGGTTCGCCGAAATCGGTCACCTGCTGCACCTTGCTCTTGTGCTTGGAAAAGTCCTTCACGAACTGTCTGACAGTGAGTGCGCTCATGTCTTACAACTAGCGATGGCGCGGCCCAGCGTCAAGGCGGCGGCTCTCGATCGCTTGGTCTCGGAAGTGGTGACTTTGTTTTCGTCCGCGCTGACAATCAGGGTGGTCTGAGCGCCCCGCGGGCGTGCGAAAGCGCCGTCGCCGCTGGCGCTCTGCCGGCGCAGTACAAATTGGGAGGACGCACCGCGAAGCTCACCGTCCGCCAACTCCGAGCGCGTCCTTGCCGTCCGTGAGCCACTCGAGATTGAAGCGCGCGACGGTGAGCAAACCCGTGCGGTAAATGTCTTTTCCATCCGTGCTGCCGCGTTCGTAGAAGAGGAGGATCGTGCCGTCGTTCGCGACGCTGAGATCGCTGTAGCCGCTGAAGCCGGGTTCCACGGTTTTGTTCACGGGCCACGTGACGGACTCGTCGTAGCTGAGTTTCACGGAGACGTTTTTGCGGTCGCAGCCTTTGCCGGGAGCGGGTTTGCCATCGGCGCGGTCGAGGTTGTGCGGGTTGGAGAAGAGGAGGCGGTGCTTGTCGCTCGCGGGTGTTTCGCTGAGGCGGACCATGCTGGCCATGCAAATGGGTTCGAGAAGTTGCTCGTGAAATTGCGGTTTGCTCCACGCGGTCGCGCCGTCACGGCTGGTGGTGAGGAGACGGCGGTTGGCCTTGGATTCGCTCCTCATGTTGAGCAGCACGCGGCCGTCGGCGAGTTGCGCGGCGCAGGTTTCGTTCGGGATGTTCCACTCGCCTTCGTTGGGGCCGGCGATTTCGCCGCGCGTCCACGTGCGCCCGTGATCGTCGCTGTAAATCACCGACGTGACCGAGGGCCGATGCGCGTGGCCACCGGTGCCCAGCGAGAGCCAGATGGGGACGACGAGGCGGCCGTTCTTGAGTTGGATGCCGTGGCCGGGGCCGGTGGCGAGGACCCTCCAATCGTATTCGGGACGAAACTTGTCGAAGGCCGAGGTGAGTTCGACGGGCGGCGTGAACGTCGCGCCGTCATCCTCGCTGCGCACGTAAAAGCAGCGGGCGTATTCGAGGCAGAAGAGGAAGTGGACGGCGCCGTTTGCGTCGGCGATGGCGAGAGGGTTGTTGTAGGTGACTTCGCCGGGCGTCGCGAGTTTCTGCGCGAGGGCGACGGGGTTTTTCGTCTTGGGTCCGGGCACGTCGGCGAGCGTGGTGCGCGGCCCCCACGTCTTGCCGCCGTCGGTCGAGCGGCGCAGGAGAATGTCGATCTGGCCCCAATCGCCGCGGTCGCTTTTGCGCGCCTCGCAATAGGCGAGCACAGTGCCGCGCCGGGTCACGACGAGGCCGGGAATGCGGTAGAGCTTGTAGCCTTCCTGCCCGGCGGTGAAGACATCCACCTTGGCGAGGAACGGCGCGGCGGCGTGGAGCGGGACGGCGAAAGGGACGGCGAGAAGGAGGGCAAGCGAGACCAGAAGAAAGGCGAAGCGGCGGGTGCGGTGGCGTGTGTTCATGAGTGGAATTGTGTCGGCAACGCGCGGGTGGACGGGGCGCGGGAGCGGGGGATTCAGAGCCGTAATTATGCAATGGGCGGACCGCCGCCGTCTCGGCGGCTCACCCCGTCCAAACGGGGCGAACGCGCGGATTTTCCGCGGCCCAAAATGCGCACGGAATCGGGAACCAAAAGCGCGCGGACAATCTGCCCCCTCGGACTTTCCCACGCCGGGAGCCGCCGAGACGGCGGCGGTCCGCCCATGGCATCGTTACGACTCAGGCGGCGGAGTGTGCCCGTCCGTGGGCGCGGCACTGTGCGAACGCGGCACCACGCGGACCATTCCATCCAACCCTTATCGCGTGGTCACGCGTTCGCGGACGGCGGCGGGACTGGAGTTGCCGAAGCGATCGACGGCGGTGACGGCGACGAATTCCGGGCCTTGGTTTTTTCCGTGCCGGGTGATGACGCGGGAGGTTTGGGTGCCGGGAAGAATCTCGGTGGCCCAGCGGCCCTCGGCGCGCGCCTGGAGCACCCACCACGCGATGGGCGTCGCGTCCGCAGCTTCCCAATGGAGGGTGAATTGTTTGGCGCTGAGATCCTTGCCGACGAGCAGGCGGGGCTTGGGCGGCGGCGTGTTGCCGAGCCACGGGGACGCGGGGATGAGGGCGCGCTGGGTATAGACTTGTTGGACGAGG
>JAYVOY010000237.1:0-6917 GCA_043757645.1 Verrucomicrobiota bacterium | reverse complement strand
TGCGGACCGTGGTGCCGTCGCGGGCGCTGTTGTAGCGATCGTAACTGACGTTCACGGCATCCATCTCGAGCTGAAAACGTCCGGCATCCACGGTGTAGGGGCTTTCGGTTTTATCGGGGCGGTCGGTTTTCAATTCGCGCAACTCGGCGTCCGGCGTGCGGTTGAAGAGGTGGTAGCGGGTCTTGTCCGGCGCGGGTTCGGCGGCGGGAAGTGCGGCGGCGGCGAACGCCAGCAGCGCGGCGCAGCAACGGGCGGATTTCAGGTTCATGGTTTCGCGGACGGTCCGCATGACTGGAGGTGGTTCAACATTTGCGGGCGTAGATTGGGCACGCGAGGTATTGCGTCAACTAAAAGTATAGGCGTGACTAACTTTAACAGGTTTGTCGAAGTTTTGGGGAATTGCGGGGGATGCGGGAGCGGGTCGGGAGCGCGTTCGACAAATGTTCCCGGTGACGGCAGCCGGTGAACCATTCCCCGCGCCCCGAACGTTCGAAAGCGAACGCCGCCGCCAGCGCGCCGCGGCGAAACTCACTTTTGTTCGAGGACCGCGGCGAACCGCAGGCCGCGGGTGCTGATGCGCAGTTCGTCGAGCGCGAGCCGCCGCATGACCGCCTCGTAAATCGCGACGCCGAAGAGAATCACGTCGGCGCGATTGGGCGGGAGGCCGGGGATTTCGCGGCGGGCCGCGAGCGGCAGGCACCAGAGTTGTTCGCGGTGGCGTTGCACATCGGCGCGGCTGAGGCGGATGGACTCAATGCGGTCGCGATTGAAATCGGCCATGCCCGCGTGGATGCGAGCGAGGATCGTGGTCGCGCCGCCGGTGCCGATGAGCAGGACGCCGGAGCGATCGACGCGCGCGAGGGCGGGTTCGAGTCGGGGCAGAACTTCGCGGGACAGAATTTGTTCCACTTCGTCGTGGCACCGCTGCCAGTCGGCTTGCAACGGCGGATCAGCGACGGGGAATTTTTCGAGCAAGCGGACGCTGCCGAGCGGAAAGCTGTGGCGGAAACGCGGGTGCCGCCCCTCGCCCAAGATGAACTCCGTGCTGCCGCCGCCGACATCGAGAATCAACAGCGGATGACCGGCGAGACGCAAATCCGTCGCGACGCCGTGAAAGGCCCAGTCGGCCTCTTGGTCGCCGCTGATGATTTCGAGCGGCAAGCCGGCGGCGCGTTGGATGGCGGCGCAAAGTTCCCCGGCGTTGCGGGCATCGCGCGCCGCGCTGGTGCCGAAGATGTGAATCGCGGTTGCGCCCGCCGCCCGCGCGACTTGCGCGAAGCCCGCGACGGCGGCGGCGGTCTTCGCGATGGCGCTGGATTGCAGGACGCGCGTTTCGTAGAAGCCCGCGCCCAGCCGCGTTTGCTCGCTTTGCTCCAGCACAGGGTGGACCTCGTCGCCCGCAACCTCGGCGACGAGGAGTTTCACCGAGTTGGTGCCGACATCAATGACCGCGCGCCGCGCGCCCGCGGTGCGCGGTGGCGCGATGGTTTTGGGGCCGTCGTCGTTCATGGGCGCGGGGCGGATGCGGAGGAGCGCCGCCGTCCCGGCGGCTCACCGCGTGGTCGGACACAGAGCGGTCGAACGGTCCGCGGCATCCGGCTCATTCTGTCGGGGCGGCGGTACGCGGTGGACAAGAATCGCAGCGCCGCAGTTGGGACGCCGTGAGCCGGCTGGAAGCCGGCGCTCCGGGACGCGAGTGCGGACACGCACGCCGCAATCGGCGGGGCAAGACTTAGAGCCTGTCTGAAAATTCCGGAGCGCGGCTGTGTCGTCCTCGACCAGCCGCAGCACAGACTTATTGCTGCGGCGTCCGGGTTGCGCTGGTGGCTGCGGCTGGTCTGCGACACAGCCGCGCTCCACCGCATTTTCAGACAGGCTCTTAAACGCAGAGGCGCAAAGAACGCCGAGCGCGCGGAGAAAATTCCGCGCCGCGTCCTCGGCGTTTTCCTCCGCGCTCGCTGCGTTAAACGGAATCTTCTCAAACCGGATTGAAGTTCAAAAATTGCCCGCCCCGCCTCAGTTCCGCGTCCGCCGCCGCGCGAGCACGGCCGCGCCAATGATGCCCGCTTGATCGCCGAGCTTCGACGCGCGGATTTCAATGCCCTTGCCCGTGCCGGGCAGCACGTAGTCCTTAAAGGTCTCGACGATGATCGCCAGCATCTCGTCCTCGAGCGCGTCGATCACGCCGCCGCCAAGCACGACCACCTCGGGGCTGAGCAGATTGACCACGTTGGCCACGGCGATGCCGATGTATTCGGCGGCCTCCTCGACGATGCCCTCGACGAATTTGTCGCCGCGGCGAATGGCCTTGCGCAGGTCACCGCTGCGGAGGTCGTTGAGTTCCGCGCCGAGCATTTCGGTGAGAATGGTTTTCTGCCCGTCCTTCACGGCTGCCTGCACGCGGCGAAACAGCGCGGTGCGGCTGGCGAGCGCCTCGAAACAGCCCTTGTTGCCGCAGCCGCACTTGGGTCCGCCGACCTCGAGAACCATGTGGCCAATCTCGCCCGCGGTGCGGTTGAAACCGGAAAAAAGTTTGCCCTCGAGAATCAATCCGCCGCCAATGCCGGTGCCGATGAAGATGCCGCAGACGTGGCGCGGCTTGGAATCCAGCTCCACCTCGTACACGCCGAGCGTGCAGATGTTGCAGTCGTTTTCCAGAAACACGGGAACGCCCAGGAGCTTCTCCAAATCCTTCTTCAGCGGCACACCCTCCCAGCGCAAATTGGGCGCGAAGATCACCGTGCCGGACTCGGGATCCACCGCGCCGGGCGCGCCGATGCCGATGGCCTTGATTTGTTTGAGGTTCAGGTCGCACTCATCCACGGCGTCCTGCACGCAGCGCGCGATGCGCTCGATCACGGCGTCGGGGCCGCGCTCGGCCTTGGTGCTGGCCTTGGCGCTGCCGAGGCAGCGCAGGGAATGGGTGAAGGCGCCGGCGAGGATTTTGGTCCCGCCAAAATCCACGCCCACGAGGTATTCGGTCTTGCTGGCGGATTCAGTCATGCGCGCGGAGGTGGCTGGGCGCTGGTGCGGCCCTGGGGCCGCGGGCTTCAGGCCGAGCGGCCGGAGAGCACGAGCGCGAGTTTCTGTTGGAGTTCGGCGTGGATTTCGTCGCTGGTGCGGTTGGCGTTGATGATCTCGAAACCGTAGAAGGCTTGCAGCCGTTTGAAGCGCTGTTCCACGAGGCTTTGGTATTTCAAAAAGCTGTCGAACATGTCGCGCGTGAGGCCGAGGTCCATGCCGCTTTCCCAGTAATCGAGCGCGTGGGTTTTGGCGAAATTGCGCTGCACGAGTTGCGCGGGGGAAACGTTCAAATAGAAAACCGCGTCGGGCACGAGGGCGATCCCGTAGAGATTGTGCAGCCACGCCTCGTCGAGTTCGCGCACCATCGCGCGCGCCATCAGCGTGTAAATGTAACGGTCGGCGAGCACGATGAAACCGGCGCGCAGCGCGGGCAGAATGATGTTCTCGAGCTGGTCCGCGAAATCCGTCGCGTAGAACAGCGCGAGCGTCGTGTGACTGAGAATGTTCCCGCGCTGCGCCTGATCGAGTTCCTCGCTGACGAGCGTCGAGCGCTTGAGGCCGACCTGCACGGTGGCGTGGCCGCTGACTTCGAGCCAGTCCACGAGGCGCGCGATTTGCGTCGAGCGCCCGGAGCCGTCGGCCCCCTCGATCACGATGAGTTTGCCGGCGAGTTTCTCGAGGTCCACGTCGTGGATGCCGTGGCCGTAGAAGCGTTTCAAACTCGGCTTCGGCACGGTGACAGTGGGCGGCTCGGAGGAGACGCGAGACGCGGATGCCGGCGCGACGCGTGGCGCGGCTTTCGCCGGGGATTTTGGCGGGGTTTTGGCCGGAGTTTTCGGCGGCTGGGCGGGGCGTTTCATCGGGGCGAAAGGTGTGGCAAAGGGCCGTGGTTATTGGGCGGTGACGGGGGGGGGCGATTCTTTGGCGGCGGCGAAACTTTTGAGATCAATGCGCGCGGCGACCAACTGGCGCACGATGGATTGCTGCGGCTCGATGGGTTGGTTCGCATCCATGCTGAGGAATTTGAACTCCGTGCTCATCGCCAGGTATTGCTCGAGAATGCGGCCCTGAAAAATGCGGAAACTCTCGTACGGATCGGAGGACAAATGGAGGTCCATGCCGGCCTCGAAATATTTCAACTCGGGGCGGCCATCGAGAATGCGTTGCAGCGAGACTTCGAGCCGCGCCTTGAAGAAAAAGGTCAGGTCGGGCAGCGCGGCAAAATTGTAAATCCCCCGCACCCATTCGGGCGGGCAGCCGCGCACGACATCGCGCGCAAACGCGGTGAACACGTAGCGGTCACAGAGGACGAGGTAGCCCGCGCGCAGGAGCGGCACGAGCTGGCGCTCGTAGCGGTCGGCGAAATCCGTGGCGTGAATCAGGCTGAACGTGGTGGGCGTGAGGAGTTGGGTTTTCTTGCCTTTGCTCGTCGCGCTTTTCACCAGCTCCGAGGAATTCCATTCGCTGAAGAAAACCTTCAGCCCCTGCTGCTCGATCCAGCGTTTGAGGAGGTAAATCTGCGTGGATTTGCCGGAACCATCGAGGCCCTCGACCGCGATCAATCGTCCGGGAAAACCAAGTTCTGCAAATGTCTTCAACATACCGCGGCCAACGTGCGGAAGCGTGCGCGGCGTGACAATCCTTTTTCCAAAATTGGGCGGGGCACACGGGGTTCGGAGTCCCGCCTTTGGGCGGCGGGGCATCCGCGCGCTCGGCACCCCGGAGAATTCCCAGCGCCCCGGCCTTGAACGTCTTGCCGCCTAAAGGCGGGACTCCGTACCAGCGGCACGCGCGCGGAGCGCGGCTGTGTCGCAGACCAGCCGCACCCAGCCACGCTCCCGCCGACAACTTCGGGAGGCACCGACTCCCCCCGTTTCCCGTTTTTCTCCTTTTGCATCCGCGCGGTGGCGGGTTCAATCCGCGCCCATGTCACGCGACTACGAGCTGAAGCCTTACCGTGCCCCGGTCGAGTTGCAGATCGACTACGCCGCGGAACTGAACGCGCAGCAGCACGCCGCCGTCACCGCGGTGCCCGGTCCGGCGCTGGTGATCGCGGGCGCGGGTTCGGGCAAGACCCGCACGCTCACGTATCGCGTCGCGTTTCTGCTCGAACAGGGAATTCCCGCCGACCGCATTTTGCTCCTGACCTTCACGAACAAGGCCGCGCGCGAGATGATGCGGCGCGTCGCGGATTTGCTCGGGCGCGAGTTGCCGGAGCTGTGGGGCGGCACGTTTCATTCGATCGGCGCGCGCGTGCTGCGGCGGCACGCGGAGCTACTGGGCTTTCGCCCGGACTTCACGATTCTCGATCGCGAGGACTCCAGCGCGCTGCTGAAATCCTGCGTGGCCGCCGCGGAGATCGATGTCAAAGCCACGCGCTTTCCGAAGGCCGATGTGCTCGGCGACATTTTCTCGCTCGGCCTCAACACCAACCGTTCCCCGGCGGAAGTCGTCGCCGACGCCTATCCCTACTTCAGTCAATTAACCCCGCAGATCGAGGACCTCGGCCGGCGTTACGCCGCGCGCAAACAGGCCGCCAACGTGATGGATTTCGATGATCTCCTGGCGCTGTGGCTGAAGCTGCTGCGCGAACACGCCGAGGTCTGCGATTTCTACCAGCGCAAGTTTCAGTTCCTGCTCGTGGACGAATATCAGGACACCAACAAACTCCAGAGCGACCTCATCGACCTTCTTGCCGCGCGCCAGAAAAACGTGATGGTTGTGGGCGACGATTCGCAAAGCATCTACGCGTGGCGCGGCGCGCATTTCAAAAACATCCTGCAATTTCCGCAGCGTTATCCCGGCTCCAAGATTTACAAAATCGAGGTCAACTACCGCAGCACGCCGGAGATTCTCGCGGTCGCCAACGCCGCCATCGCGGCGAACCTCGGGCAGTTTCGCAAGGAACTCGCGCCCGCGCGCAAATCCGGCGTCAAGCCCGTCCTTGTTGCCTGCAACGACTCGGCTGAACAGGCCGCGTTCGTGGCCCAGCGGGTTCTTCAGCTCCGCGAGGAGGGCATCAACCTGAACCATCAGGCCGTCCTCTACCGCTCGCATTTTCACGCGCTCGAAATTCAACTCGAACTCACGCGGCGCAACATTCCCTTCGCGATCACCAGCGGCATTCGCTTCTTCGAGCAGGCGCACATCAAGGATGTGACGAGCTACCTCCGCCTCGTCTGCAATCCGACGGACGAACTCGCCTTCAAACGCATCGTGCAGCTCATGCCCGGCATTGGCGGCGGCGCGGCGGAAAAACTCTGGCATCTGTTCGCCGCGCACGCGCCGCTCTCGACCGCGATGAAACCCAATGAAGACGGGGTTGCTCCTGCGGTCGAGTCCGCCTTGATTCCCGCCCCGCCCGCGGCGGCGGCGGTCACGAAAGCCGCGCCCATTGCGATCGCGCTGCAAAAATGCGCGGCGAAAGTTCCGAAGAAAGCCGCGACCGCGTGGGCGCAATTCACCCCGACCATCGCGCAACTCGAGGAACCTCCCGTCCGCCACCAACCCGCGAAGATGATTCAACTCGTGCTCGAGGCGGGCTACGAAGATTACTTGCAGGAAACTTATCCGAACTTTCGCAGCCGCCTCGACGACCTCGAACAACTCGCGGCCTACAGTCTGCAATTCCCCAGCCCCGAGGAATTTCTCGCGCAGCTCGCGCTCCTCACGAACATCGAGGCCGGGGACAACTCCGCCAAGAGCAACGACCAGGAACAAATCCGCCTCTCGACCATTCACCAGGCCAAGGGTCTCGAGTTCGATGTCGTGTTCCTCGTGATGCTGTGCGACGGGCTGTTCCCCTCGGCGCGCTCGCTCGAAACCACGGACGGCGAGGAGGAGGAGCGCCGCCTCTTCTACGTCGCCGTCACACGCGCGCGGAACGAGCTTTA
>JAYVOY010000236.1:0-6937 GCA_043757645.1 Verrucomicrobiota bacterium | reverse complement strand
GGTTCCCACGCGGACCGTATCCAGCTTCCTTGCAGGGCGGAGTCATAGACGGAGAGGTAATTCAGCGGCGGGGTCTGGCTCCGGGCTTTCTCGACGAGTGGGGAAGAGGCGAATCCCAACAGCAGGGCGAGCAGGAACAGTAGTGCTGCGCGCGGGCGGGACGCGATAAGAGCCTGTCTGAAAATTCCGGAGCGCGGCTGTGTCGTCCTCGACCAGCCGCAGCACAGACTCATGGGTGCGGCGTCCGGGTGGAACTGGTGGCTGCGGCTGGTCTGCGACACAGCCGCGCTCCACCGCATTTTCAGACAGGCTCTAACTGCCTCGGTGTTAAGGGCGGCTATTACGGTGGGGTGTTTTGCATGCATACTCTACTGTGGTTTTGGGGTTGATGAAGCGGGAATGAAGAAAGTGGTTTGTCTGGCCGGGGATCCATTCGCCGAGGCGCGACCGGAACGACCGGGAAGATCTGCCGGAGTCGCACAAAGCCGCCGAAGAGCGGGGGCCGTTGCGGTCGGCTGGCGATGCCGGGCGGAGTGCGAGGGTGGGATAACAGGGCGCCGCGCTTGTATCCTTCCGCGCCTTGGGTCGTCGGGCGCGGACGCGTCCCAGCAAAACCGCTGGCTTTAGAAAAATTTCGCTTGGAATGCGGGTAGTACTCCGGGAAAGGACCTCGCTAGTCGAGGAAAATCTTTTGATTCGCGGGGCGGGAATATCGCGCGCGCGTGTGGTTCAGCCATAACTGTGCCGTGGTAGCGCCGCCGTCTCGGCGGCTCACGGCGTGGCCGGCCTCACAGCGGTAATTCCCTCCCCAAACTCGTGGTTCACCATCCCGTGATCTTTCTGTGAGTCGGGCGATTTCTACATCATCGCCGTTTGGACAATGTGAGCCGCCAAGACGGCGGCGGTCCGACAGCAAAAGCCCGCCCAGTGAAGAAATGCTATCGAGCCGCGTGGAATCCCCCCATTTTTTGTCGCTTCAAGCAGTGCTTCAAAATTACAACCACCCATGCACTTTTCCTCATTCCGCCGCCTTGGGATCACCGCATTGCTCACCCTGTTCTGCGTCGCGCGCGTGTTCGCGCAGCCTGCGGGGCCGCAGCCGTGGTGGCCGGTGCAGGCGCGGGCGCTGCCGTTTTTGCATCCGCTGTTCACCAGTGACGCGGTGTTGCAGCGGGACCTCGCCGCGCCGATCTGGGGTTGGGCGGCGCCGGGGGAAAAGATCACGGTGCAGGTGGATGGGAAAGTGGCGGGCACGGCGACGGCGGGCGTGGATGGAATGTGGCGCACGAAGCTCGGGCCGTTCGTGGCGGGCGGGCCGCACACGCTGGTGATCGAGGGCGGCGGGCGGAAGGAGACGCTGACGAATGTGCTCTTCGGCGACGTGTGGTTGTGCGGCGGGCAATCGAACATGAACTGGCCGGTGCGGCTCGCGCAGAATGGCGAGGAGGAAGTGCGGCGCGCGACGAATGCGAACATTCGCTCGTTCACGGTGAGTTTTTATTCCGCGTTCACACCGGAGAAGTTGCCGCCGCCAGCGCGCTGGGAGGTGTGCGTGCCGGAGTTGGCGCGACAGTTCTCGGCGGTGGGATATTTTTTCGCGCGAGAGATCGAGGCGACGCAGAAGATTCCCATCGGGATCATTCACAGTTCCGCGGGCGCGACGGCGGCGGAGGCGTGGTTAAGCCCGGAGGCGTTGCGGCGCGAGATGCCGTTTGATTTCCGCGAGCGGCTGGAGGAGTTGGACAAGACGAACGCGTTCTTCGGGAAGGATTTTGAATTTTTTCGCGCGTTGGAAAAATGGACGGCGACGGTCGATCCGCAAAGTGCCGCGCGCAAATACGCGTCGGATCCGAATCTGGACACGCGCGACTGGCACGACCTCGCGGTGCCGAAACCGTGGGAGGAAACGGGCGTCGCGGAGCTGAGGGATTTCGACGGGCTGGTGTGGTTCCGGCACACGCTGGACCTTCCCGAATCGTGGGGCGGGAGGGATTTGTTGCTCGGGCTTTCGGTGATTAATGACGCGGACATTGTGTGGTTCAACGGCACGTTGATCGGGTCGAAGCAGACGGGTGGCATCCGCAATTATGTGATCGACGGGAAGCTGGTGAAGCCGGGGAAAAATCTTTTGGCGGCGGCGATTGTGAATGCAAAGGGGCCGGGGGGATTTTGTTCGCACCCGAGCAACATGGTGCTGCGGCCCGCGGTGAATCCGGGGACGAATCAGGTGCGCCTCGCGGGCACGTGGAAGGCGAAGCGCGCGGGGGCGATCGGGGAGTTGAGCGCGCCGTTTCCGATTCCGGCAGTCGGGCACTACAAGTACATCTCGTCGCTCTATCACGGGATGATCGCGCCACTGGCGCCCTATGGCATCAAGGGCGTGCTGTGGTATCAAGGCGAGGCGAACGGGCCGATGTGGCTGCAATACCGGCGACTGTTGCCGACGTTGATCCGCGATTGGCGCGCGCGCTTCGAGGTCGGGGATTTCCCGTTTTTAATCACGTCACTCGCGGGGTACAATCCCGAGCAGAAGAAACCGGTGGAGCCGGGCTGGGCGGAGATTCGCGAATCGATGTGGCGCACCGCGCGCACGGTGCCGAACGTGGGCCTCGCGATGACGGTGGATATTGGCGACGCGAAGGACATTCACCCGCGCAACAAACAGGAGGCGGGGCGGCGGTTGTCGCTGGTCGCGCGCAAACAGGTTTACGGCGAGACGAATCTGATTCACTCGGGGCCGGAGTTCACCGAGATGCAAATCGAACCGCCGAAGGGCGACCGCATCCGGCTCTATTTCAAAAATCTCGGCGGCGGGCTGATGCTCAAGCCGGGCGACGACAAGCTGAAGGGCTTCGTCGTGGCTGGCTGGGAGAAGGCGGGCGAGATCGGGAAGACCTGGTTTTGGGCGGATGCGGTGATCGAGGGCGACACGATTGTGATTTCGTCGCCGGAAGTGCCGGAGCCGAAATATGTGCGCTACGGCTGGGCGTGGAATCCGATTGGGAATTTGTTCAACCAGGCGGGATTGCCGGCGATCACGTTTCGGACGGACGAATAGGCTGGGCGCAGTCGGACGCCGCTCCCGCGGACCACCCAAAAATTTCAGAAACCAATTGGCAAAGGAATTTGGGGCAAGGGAATTGGAAATTTTGGCTTTCATGCCTTTGCCAAAAATCCTTTTGCCAACTGCTCAGGACTTCACCGGACACACCGTGCCACGGTGCTCGGAGCGCGGCGTTGGAGCGGGTTTCTCCTTCAACTTTCACCGCGCAACTTTCATCCTGCGCGCATGTCCGCACTCGCTCTCGAATCCATCGCGCTCCGCCTGCGCGACAATGACGATGTCGTCGTCCTCAAACGCCCGCTGAAAGTCGGCACGGAATTCACCCTCGCCGGGAAAACCTTGGTCGCGGCGGGCACGATTCCCGCGGGACACAAGGTCGCGGTGCGCGCGCTCGCCGAGGGCGCGGCGATTCGGAAATACGGGCAGATCATCGGCTTCGCCTCCGCGCCCATCGCGCCCGGCGAGCACGTCCACACGCACAACGTCGCGGTGCGCGACTTCGCCCGCGACTACGCCTTCTGCGCGGATGCCCACGCGCTCACGCCGCACGCGGCGTCCGAGATGCGCGCGTTTCCCGGCTTCGCGCGGCCCAACGGCAGCGTCGGCACGCGCAATTATGTCGCGATTATTTCCACGGTGAATTGCTCCGCGTCCGTTTCCAATTACGTGCGCGACCGTTTTCGCACGCCGGAGTTTCAACGTGATTTTCCCAACGTGGACGGCGTGATCGCCTTCACCCACAAGACCGGTTGCGCCTACGATCCCGGCGAGCCGCAGCAACTGCTCCGCCGCGTGCTGGCGGGCCTCGCGCGGCATCCGAACATCGGCGGCTACGTGATGATCGGCCTCGGCTGCGAGGTGAATCAGTTGCAGGAAATGCGCAAACAATTCGCGCTCGACACCGTGCGCGCGGGCGAGGCCGCGCCGCTGTTTCTCAACATTCAAAGCGAGGGCGGCACGCTCAAAACCGTCGCGGCCGGCGTCGCCGGCGTCGCGAAATTGCTGCCGCAAGTCAACGCCCACCGCCGCACGCCGCAGCCCTTGAGCCAGATTATTCTCGCCGAGAATTGCGGCGGTTCCGACGGCAACAGCGGCATCACCGCCAACCCCGCGCTGGGCGTCGCCTCCGACGAACTCGTGCGCTTCGGCGGCACCTCCGTACTCGCGGAGACCCCGGAGATTTATGGCGCGGAGCACCTCCTCACGCGCCGCGCCGTCACGCGCGAGGTCGGTGAAAAACTCGTCGAGTTGATCCATTGGTGGGAGGCCCACGCGCGTTTGCACAACGCGACGATCGACAACAATCCCTCGTTCGGAAACAAGGAGGGCGGCCTCACCACGATTTACGAGAAGAGCCTCGGCGCGGTCGCCAAGGGCGGACAGGCCCCGCTCACCGCGGTGTATCGCTACGCCGAGCCGATCACCGCGCGCGGCTTTTGCTACATGGACACGCCCGGTTTCGATCCCGTCAGCATGACCGGCCTCATCGCGGGCGGCTGCAACGTCGGCGTCTTCACCACCGGTCGCGGCAGCGTGTACGGCTGCAAACCCGCGCCGTGCCTGAAGGTCGCGACGAACACGCCGCTCTACGAACGCATGGAGGACGACATGGACATCAACGCGGGAACTATTTTGGAGGGCAAAGAAACCGTCGCTGAAGTCGGCCACCGCATCTTCGAGAAAATCGTGAGCGTCGCCGGTGGTGAAAAAACCAAGAGCGAACTCGCCGGCCTCGGCGACGAGGAATTCGCGCCGTGGATTTTGGGGCCGACGTTTTGAGGGCGAGGCGCTCGCGCATTTTCTGGTGCCACGAATTCCGAATCCCATTAGCACCCGGCTTCAGCCGGGTGACGCGGACCAATCAATGTTTTCAACCGCTTCAGCGCCTTCAGCGCTTTACGGAGGCGGGGAAACCGCCGAAACGGGCCTTGTCTGCGCGGGGAGCGCACGCGCCCCGCGTGCGCCCGGCCGCGCCGCGCGGTCGGGAACGGCGCGCGCCCTCGCGCGTTGTCCGCCGCGCAGGCAGCACACCTTGCGCGGTGGCGCGCACGGGTGCGGTTGACGGGGCGTCAACCGCCGCACGCGAGGCGCGTGCGCTCCCCAAAAAAATCGACCGTCACGATTCGCGCACCCGCCGAACTCCCATCGCGCCTCGTCAAACTCATCCCCCCACCCGCATCCCCGCGAGCTGCGTCCGGCAACTCAGCAGAAATCTCCCGCACGTGATGAACAACGTCCGCATATCCGCGCCGCCGAAGGTGCAGTTGGTCAGCGTGTCCTCGGGCGTTTCCAAAAACGCGAGCAACCTGCCCTGCGGCGACAGCACGTGAATGCCCGGCCGGGTGTCGAGCGTTTCGCTGCTGCCGCGTGTTTTGTGCAGGCCCGCCGCGACGTAGAGGTTCCCCGCGACATCCACACACAAACCATCGCCGCCGCGGCCCGGATAAAAATCGTGGAGAATCCTCCCGTTCGCGACCGTGCCGTCGGCTTGCAGGTCGTAAGTGCGAATCGACCGCGCGCGGTTCAGGCGACCATCTGATTCGATCAGATAAAGCAGCTTGCTCCCCACCGAAACATCCACGCCGTTCGGCATGTCGATCTCCGGCGACGCAAGGATGCGCGCCACGCGGCCATCGGGATCGATGCGATACACCGCATTCACGTTGCCGAGTTTCGGATCGGTGTTCGCCAGGCGTGACGTGAAATAAATCCGGCCCCGCGCATCGACCGTGAGGTCATTCGGCGCGCCCAACAAATGCCCGCCGAAAGAATCGGCGAGCACCGTGAGCTTGCCCGTCGCAACATCGATGCGCGTGACGCGCCCGGCGTCCTTCGTCCCGGCCTCGCACACCAGCAAACGGCCACTCGCATCGAAGACCGTTCCATTCGCGCCGTTGCTGTTCTCGCGGAACACCGACAATTTTTTCGCCGCGACGTCCCAGCGCAAAATGTGCGCCTGCGAACCATTCGTGAAAAACAAACTGCCCGCGCCGTCCCACGCCGGCCCCTCGGTGAAAACTTTTCCCTCCACGCGCACCTCGGTCTTCAGCTCGCCGAGATAATCGCGCGTCACCAACCCCTCGTAGCGCCGCGCCCGCGCGGTCTCCGCGCCCTGAAGCCTCGCGACTCCCGCGAGGCATCCGCCCACCGCCAGCGCGCCCGCGCCCAACGCCGCGCGCCGCGAGCAGCGGGCAGGATTGATCGGCGCGGAGTCGGTGGCTGTGGGTTTTGCGGGCGGGAATTTCATGCGCAGTGGACCCCAGCCTCAGACGTGGCATTCAGGATTGCTCGGCTCGCGGCCCGTGGCTGCGCCTCGGGAATATCGATTGGGCTGCGAATCGCAGACCGGTTCCCGCGCGGAAATAGTTAGAGTCTCGTCACCTCGACTCCTACAAACGACGGGGCGACTACTTCCGCTCCTTCACATCCTTCAACGCCTGCTTGGCGAACATCGACAGCAGCGGATACTTGTCGCTCGCCGCCTGCTCCAGCGGTGCGGCGCTCTTGGCGGTGCCGATCACCTTCAGAATCTGCGCCGCCTCGCGCCGGGCCTCGATGGCGGGGGCGTCGAGCAATTCCAAGACCTCCGGTTCCGCCGCGCCGCCCGAAGTTGGCGGTGGGAGCGCGGCTGTGTGCGGAGCACCAGCCGCAGCTTTTGTTTTCAATCTGTGGCCGCCTTGACTCTGCGGGGGGCAGCGACGCTCCGCGGGCGTCGCTTCGGAATTCGTACGAGCCGGTCGCGGAGTTCGGCCCCCCGGCACGCTAATCCGTAACGATGCAGTAGGACCGCCGCCGTCTCGGCGGCTCACACCGTCCAAACGAGGTGAAAGCGCGGATTTACCGCAGCCCAAAATGCTCACTGAATAGTGAACC
>JAYVOY010000235.1:0-6951 GCA_043757645.1 Verrucomicrobiota bacterium | reverse complement strand
CAGCGGTGAGTGGCGTTTTCATTGGGCTGAGTAATATCAAGCCTATGGACGCTCTCGCCGCTGCTTTGGTTAACCCAACTATGAAATATCCGGGTTAGCGGTCGTCCCTGCGGGACTTCAGCCCCGCCGCGCCACCGGGAATTCCCGAAAGGCATTAGGGAAGCGTTGATTTAATCCATCTGGCATTTGGATTCGTGGCAAAACGCCTGATAATCGAGTGGGAAAAATTGCGACCCTGCCTTTATTCAGCGTTCCCTTAGGTTTAACTCGAACTCCGAAGCAGCGATTGCGAGCCGCGCAGCGGCGCGGGGAGCGCACGCCGCGGGCGTGCTGTTTTCGGCGGCTCGCCGAAAACCTCGTGCCACTCACTTTTTCGCACGGAGAAGAAAGTTAGAACTGGGACACGATGGTTTGGGCGGGCCGCCCAAACCCGCACGCGGGCCGCGTGCGCTCCCCATTCTCATTTCGGAGTTCGGGTTTAATCTGGATTCCGTAGGTGAAATTGCGGGAAGAACAGAACTAACCACGGACGGACACGGCTGGACACGGATCCGACCGAGAACCCTACTTCTTCCCCTTCCGCGCGTCGTAAGCTTTCCAGAACTCGGACGCTGGCGGGATTTTGTCCCAGTTGGAGGCATCCTCCAGCCTCGGCCCGATATAGGCGATTTTCCTCAGATTTGAGAGTCCTCGCAGCGCATCCAAGTTTCGCACGCTAGGCGGCACGCTGATCTCCTCCAGTGAGGAACAGTCGGTCAAGGGCGACACGTCCGTTAGTTTGTTGCAGCCCTGCAAATAGAGAATCTTGAGCGGCATGCCACGCAGCGGTTCAAAGTCGGAAACCCCGGTGAACTCGAATCTCAAAAACTCAAGCCGCATTCCAATCAACGGGTTCAAGTCGGTGATTTTTGTGTGACCCAGTTCGAGCCTTTTCAAGGGCATCCCTTTCAATGGCGTGAGATCCGACACACGAGTTTGAGTAAGGTTCAGGTTTCTCAATGGCAGCCCTGATAACGGCTGAAGGTCAGCGACTTTTCCGCAACCAGGGAGCATTAACTCCTTGAGCGGCATTCCACGTAAAGGAGCAAGATCGGAGATGGGCGCAGCATCAATACACAGGAATGTGAGCGGCATACCTTCCAATGGTCGGAGGTCGTCAACTCGGGTGCCTACCAGATACAATCCCTGGCGCAATCCCCGTAGCGGACTGAGGTCCACAACCGGAATATGGGTGAGGTTAAGTCCCGTTAGCGGCATTTCCCGCAAGGGTGATAGATCAACCAAGCGACCGCGTTCTAGGGCGAGTGAACCAAAGGGCATTCCTTGAATGGGAGTAAGATCATCAACACCTACAAGAACGGAACTGAATTGCAACAACCCCTTGTCATCCATCTCCAACTTATCCGCGTTCTGCTCCCATCCGGGCGCCTTGCGGAGCAGGGCCTTGTAAGCTTCGAGCCGGGCCGGGCGGTTCTCCCCGGCGCGCTTGCCCATCGCCAGCGACTCGACATACCGTTTCTGTCGGCTCATGGCCGCTTCCAGTTCGAGCAGGTGCCGCGTCTCAGGGGCCTTGCTCACGCCCACTTCGTCCGCGAGCCGGCGGGACAGCTTTAGATTCTCCTCGGCGTAAGGCAGGTCGCTCCGGGCTTTCAGCGCTTCCTCGTAGGCCTTGGCGGCCTGATTGAGCCGCAGGAGCGACTGGAGCACATTACCTTTTAAGTTTAGATAGTCCGCATTGCCCGGGGCCAGTGCCAGCATGTAGTTGAGCCGGTCAAGGGCGGTTGCGAACTGCTGGTCACGGGTCAAATTCTGGACTTCCTTCTCCAAGGTCGGCAGCAAGCCCCGCAAATCCGCCAGCGCCGCCCGCGCGGCCCGTTCACTGGAGAGGATCCGTCCCATGACCGCCGCAACAAACGACACCACAACCGTCACGGCAACCACCACGGACACGGAGAGGGCCTTGTTGCGTTTGATCCAGAGGACAAAGCGACGGCCATAGCCGGCCTGTTCTGCACGGGTCGCAAAGCCGCCCTGAAACTTCGTGAGTTCCGCCTGGAGTTCCGGCACGGTCTGGTAGCGTTGCGCCGGGTCCAGCGCCATCGCGCGCATGGTCACCATGGATAATGCCTCGGGTACTTGTCCGCCGGGGCAGTGGGGGAGTTCGATGGTTTGCTCCCCTTCCGTCCCGTCCGCCTTGCGGCGGCGCGCGGTGTTGTAGATCACCGGCGGCGCAAGGTAGCCGCTGCGCACATTGCCCAACACCTCCGCCAGCGACGAACCCCCCGTCGGCGCGCGCAAAGTCAGCAGACTGTAGAGAATGCCGCCGAGGGCAAAGACATCCGTGCGCCCGTCAATCTCCGCCAAGCGCCCGGCGGCCTGCTCCGGGGCCATGAATTGCGGCGTGCCCAGCACCGTGCCTTCCAGGGTCTGGCCAAAGTCGCCATCGCTAGTCACGACCGGTTCGGCCACCTCGGTGGTAACCACGGCGGAGGGGCCGCCATCTTCGCTCGTCTCCGACCGTTCACCGAGCACCTTGGCCAGACCCCAGTCCATCACCAACACTTCGCCAAACTTGCCGAGCATGAGGTTCTCGGGCTTGAGATCACGATGCACCACGCCCTTGGCATGGGCGTAGGCAATGGCATCGCACACCTTCTGGAAGATGGTGAGCAAGTGACTCAGGGGAAACTCCCGCACCGTCTCGGCGTCCCCGTCGCGCAGTCCCGTGAACACCTGTTGGAGCGTGCGGCCCTTGACCAGCTTCATCGTGTAGTAAGGCTGCCCCTGCTCATTGGCGCCCAGCTCGTGCATCGGGACGATGTTGGGGTGCTCCAGTTGCCCGAGCACCTGGGCCTCGCGGAGGAAACGCTCCCGTGCCTCCGCATCGCCCTGGACGCGCTCGAGCATCACCTTCATCGCCACCGTGCGCCCGATGGCGGCGTCCGTCACCCGCAGGATCGCGCCCATGCCACCCTGCGCAATCTGGCCGGCAACAGTGTATTTCGGCGGGGGATTGGAAGCAGTTGCCATATTGGACCCGGCATTCGTAGCACCCACGCAGTGCAAGACCAGCCCGGAAATTAACTTCAGCCGTAACGATGCAGTAGGACCGCCGCCGTCCCGGCGGCTTACCCCGTCCAAACGGGGCGAAAGCGCGGATTTTCCACAGTCACAATGTTCACTGAACCCGAATTCCGCAGCAGCGAGTGCGAGCCGCGCAGGGGCGCGGGGAGCGCACGCCGCTGGCGTGCCGTTTTCGGCGGCTCGCCGAAAACCTCGTGCCACTCACTTTTTGGCGCGAAGAAGAAAGTTAGAACTGGGACACGACGGTTTGGGCGGGCCGCCCAAACCCGCACGCGGGCCGCGTGCGCTCCCCATTCCCATTTCGGAGTTCGGGCTGAATGGGGAACCAAAAGCTGGCGTGTGAATTGACCTCGCGGACTTCCCACGCTGTGAGCCGCCGAGACGGCGGCGGTCCGCCCATTGCATGGTTACGGTTCAGACCTCCAAGCCGTGCATCCCGACTTCGCTGGTGGATGGTCCCACGATCCGGAGCGCGGCTGGGTCGCAGACCAGCCGCAGCCGCCGCGTAATGTCGGGGTCACGGAATATTTCTGCGGGTCTGGGGCTGGCCAGCCGCACTCTCACCAACAAATTCGGGAGGTGCCAGCCTCCAAGATTCCCCCCACAAACGGCGCAACGGCCACGAAGGAATTTTTGGAGTTACCCCAGGACTATGTCTTGCGCGAGTCGTTCGGCGCGGCGATCTCCCAGACTTGCAAGGGTGCCGAGTGTTTCACGGCGATGGTCTGTTCCCGGGTCCAGAACTCATTCCGAATGTGTATTTGCAGCTCGCCGGTCACGAGTGTCTGCCGCGGACCCGCCCCGTCGCACACGCGGGCCGTCACATTCACCGCGTCGCCGATGACAGTGAACTCCAAGCGCTCCGCCGCGCCAATGAAACCGTGCATCACCGGGCCACTGTGCAGTCCGATGCCCAACTCACACGCGGGTTGGTTTGCCGCGCGGCGCCTTTGATTGATGGCGTGCATCGCCGTTTGCATCGCCAGCGCGGCCCGCACCGCGTGAACGTGTTGTTCGGGGTCGGGTTCCGGACTGCCGAAAACCGCGAGAATCGCATCGCCAATGAACTTATCCACCGTGCCATCGTGATCGAAAATGATCTGCACACACGCCGAGAAATACTCATTGAGCATCGCCACGACCTCCTCGACCGGCAGGCCGGCGCAGACCTTGGTGAAACCGCGCAGGTCGGACATGAGTAGAGTGACATCCGAGCGTTCGCCGCCGGCACTCAGCCCACCGGCGCGGGCTTTCTCGACTAACTTGTTCCGTAGCTTCGGTGAGAAGTTAGTCAACAACCGCTCCAGCGTCGTCGAGTAAGTCCGCAGACTGGCGCGCAGGTGGTGATTCGAGATGGCGGCGGCGGCGTAGTGGGCCACGGCCATGAGAAAGCGCAAGTCCTCGTCATTGAAGGCACGCAACTTACTCGGGTTATCCACGCAGATTACCCCCATCACCTCGCCCTGCCACATGAGCGGCGCGTAGATGCCCGACATGATGGCGAGGCGGCGCATGCTTTCGCTCGCTTCCAGCCGCCCATCGCCCTCGTTCCAGATGAAGCCGCAGCCCTCGACGGCGGCCTTCTTCACCAGCGTCCGGCTCAGCGGTGGCTCGTCCAACGGTTCACTCGCGCGCAAGGCTAGTTTCTTCGAGACCGGATCATAGACTAGGAAGGCCCCGCGTTGCGCCCCAGGAATGAGCTTCAAAATCCGTTCCAACACCCGCCGGCACATCGTGACCAAGTCCGTCTCGACAGCCAATAGCAACGGCAGTTCCATCAACTGCGTCAGCCTAGTCTGTGCGTCGGCGCGGGTGACATCGAAATAGACCGGGGCATTCTGGCGGCCTTCAAGACGCGAGGAAATCAGCACCGAGGTTTCGAGGGTGCCGGGCACTTGGGGCGGAGGCGGTGGCCGATTCGGCGGTGGGGTGTCCCCTTGGGGCGGCGTCAATCGCTTTGGCATGGGCGTCCGCAATTCCGCGACCACGAGAGCAGTGTCATGCTCAACCTCCGTCCAGGTGAGCAGGGAATCACCCACTTGCACGACACAACCGGGGACCACTCTTTGCGGGATGACGAGGCGGACCGAATCCACCCACGTGCCGCTGGCGCTGCCGAGATCCTCCACCCACCATTCGCCGCCCTTTTGCCACACCCGCGCGTGCAGCGGGGCAACCAGGGGATCGGAGCTTAAGAGAATATCGGGCAAGATCCGGTCATCGCCCCGCCCGACGGCGAAATCCAATTGCTCGAGATGAAACTCCGATTTCATCCCTTTGTAGTCCCAAGTGATTTTCAGCATGGTTTTCGGGGAATACTGTGCGCCGATTCGCCCGGGAATGTCGGGGGCGCGTTTAGGGGCTTCATTTGGACTCGACCCACATTCGCCGGAGGCAACCGGAACGCCGGTCAAGCGTTTGGGGAGTTACGGATGGAGTTCGAGCCGGCGGAAGAAGATTTCGTTCTTGTTGGATTGCAGGAATATCTTGCCCGCGGTGGGAAAGACTTGCTTGGCCTCCAGAGTCACCCTGCCATTGACCTTGATCTCCAGTCGTCCACTGCGGCTGAGAACCTCGAGAGTATTCCATTCGCCGATGGGTTTCTCGTAGTTCAGTCCATCCTTGCGCGGTAAGTTGGCGAATCCCTGCTTGGTTTCCCAGTTGCTGACGATCTTGGTGGTAGGCCCGCCGATCAAAATCAGGTCACCGGTCTTGGTTTTCGGAGTGTCGGCGATTTGGATTTCGAGGGACTGCATCCAGTCCTTGTCGGGACCGACGCAGTGGATGAATATCCCGCTGTCGTTCTCCGGAGAGGCCTTGCCCCATTTGTATTCGGCGACGAGGCGGTAGTCGGAGAACTCGGCCTTGGTGGCAAGGTAGCCGCGCTGGGTGCCCGCGATGCGAAGAATGCCGTCGTTGAGCGTGAAAACTTTGTCCGGATCCTTATCCACTCCCTGATCTTTGATGAAGGTGTAAAACGCGGAGGTGTCCTTGGCGGGAAGCAGCAGCAGCGGCGCTTTGAGCGGCTCGGCGGCACGGAGGGTCAAGGCTAGTGAGATGAGGAGGAAGGCGTGTGAGACTGGGATTTTCATGGGGGAACATTCTGTATGGAAGAACGGGCGAGGCAAACTAATTCTCGTCCCAGAGGCTTTCTGGCTGAGGGGTCGATAACCCTAACTTCCGCAGTTGAAACAGCCACAAAGAGGCGCAAAAGGCACAAAACGAAGGCATTTACAGCGCCAAACTGAGGTTATTTTCTTCCTTTGGCGGGTGAATGGGCAGCACGGTTCAAAACCGCGAAATCCGTGCTGGTTTTTTGCGCCTTTGGTGCTTTTTGGCGGCCAGTGGTGGCTGGGTGCTTTCGTCTCTCCGGGACTCCCGCGCGTTGGCGCAGCCCTTGGCCGGTGTCGCGCATGGTTTTGTCTTCCCCCCCGGAAGAGCGGCTTAGACTCCGCTTAGAGCTTGCCCTGGCGGCTTCCGCCTCCAGCACCGAACTCGGTGGCGATCTGGAGTCCGGGTTGCGCGCGGCAGTGCGAAAATTGGGTACCGGGGCCGGGAGGGCGCCAGCCTCACCGACGCCACTGAAGGGAGATCCGGCATGACGACTTCGTTCGCGACCCGGGCGTTGCTCGCTCCGATCCACTTCTACCGGCGGTTCGTCTCTCCAGCCCTGCCGGCCACCTGCCGTTACGAGCCCAGTTGTAGCGCCTACGCCGTCGATGCGTTGCTTCAGCACGGTGCCGTGAGGGGAAGCTGGATGTCGGTCCGTCGGATCAGCCGCTGTCACCCATGGCACCGCGGCGGGTACGACCCGGTTCCGCCCGCTCGGGAACGCCACGGTCGTTCTGGAAGTTCAGTGACTGTGAA
>JAYVOY010000234.1:0-6962 GCA_043757645.1 Verrucomicrobiota bacterium | reverse complement strand
GCGAACCCGGCGGACCCGCGTGCGTCGTGCCGTTGTCGCTGCTGAAAATCACGAGCGTGCGGTCGGCGATGCCCGCACTGTCCAGCGCGGCGAGCACACGACCCACGTAGCCATCGAGATCGGAAATCATCGCCGCGTAACCCGCGCGCGGACGCGGGTGCGGTAAATAACCGCTGTCGCCGCGATACACTTCGGGATCCCAACTGGCGGGAAACTTCTCGAGCGATTCGCGCGGCGGGTGCATGGCCACGTGCGGTTCGATGAACGGCAGATACAGGAAAAACGGCCGCGCCTGGTTCGCTTCGAGAAACTTCAGCGCCTCGGCGATCATCAGTTTCGGCGCGTATGTTTCGCCGAGAAAATCATCGAGGCGCACGTCGCCGTCGGATTTCCTGGCGTGGCCGGAAACGGGTTTGGAATTGATGACCACCTTCTCCGCGTTCCGCCACAAATGCGGCGGGTAATAACTGTGCGCGACCGACTGGCAGTTGTAGCCGAAGAACAAATCAAACCCCTTGCGGTTCGGATCGCCCGTGCTGCCGACGGGGCCGAGGCCCCATTTGCCAAACGCCGCCGTGGCGTAACCCGCCTGCTGAAACTTCTGCGCGATCGTCACCGCGCCGGCGGAGAGCGGATACTGGCCCTCGGAGAATTCCGGGAAGCGCGCCTTCGCCTGAAGATTCCCGCGCACCTCGGCGTGCCCGAGATGTTTGCCAGTCATCAACGCGCAGCGCGCCGGCGCACAGACCGGTGCGCCGCTGTAGTGCCGCGTGAAGCGCATGCCCTGCGCCGCGAGTCGATCGATGTTGGGCGTGGGAATTTTCTGCTGGCCGTAGCAGCCGAGTTCGCCCCAGCCGAGATCGTCGGCGAGGATGAAGATGACGTTGAGTTTCGCGGGCGCGCTGTCCGTGGCGAACGCCGCGCCGGTCACGAGGCAGCACGCCACGCCGAGAAGAGTCAGGAGTCGCAGGGATTTCATTGGAGGGCAGGTTAGTCAAAATCACATTCCGAGTGGAACGACGGAATTGCCGAGCCAATCCGTGGACTGGCAAAAGAAAAACCCCGGCAACTCGCCGGGGTTTCGCGCTGAAATAAAATAAAGCCTCGCGGCGCAGACCCGCGCCCGTTCACTCCGCGCCGCGCCGCAACACCACAAACCACGCGGTGTTGTTTTTGTCCGCGCCGCCGAGCGTGAGCCACTCTTTTTCCGGCAGCGTGTTCACCGACTTGGTCATCGTCTTGCCGCACAATTGCAGCGTCACCTCGATGCGATCCCCGCCGAGATTGGTGATCTCCAGTTCGGTGTCGGCGTTCAGCTTGATCTTCTTCTTGCCGTTGAACGTGATCGCCACCGTCTGCCGCGTGTCTTCAAAATAGTTCTTCCACTTGAAAACCTTGCGCAGCGTCTTGGTGAGATCGACATCCACCGCCGTTTGTTTGGCGGTCGGCGCCTTCTCCTCATTCGTTCCGGCAATGAGGCGCGCCTCCAGCTTGAGTTCCTTGTGCGAAACTCCCGCCAGCGCGACGGCCCCGCCGACCAACCACAAACCAGCGGCCAGCAGCGCCAGAACGAATGTTCGGAGACGAATCATTTGGTCTCGATGTTATCGATCGACATCGGCTCACCGGTCATCGGCTCGTCGCGGTCAATCCAGATGACCTTCATCCCGGGCACATCATAGGTGACCGGCTTGACACCCTCCAACTGCGATTCGACGCGGTCCACGCCCTCTTCGGCGCGGTTCGCCACGACGGCAATCAGCGCCACCAAGGCCAGCGCGGCGAAGCTTCCGACGGGCACCAGCGCGCGACGCCACCAACCGGGCGCGAAGAACCCCGCGGCTTCCCGGCGCACCCCTGCCGCCTCCTGCCGCGCGATTTCGCGCTCGACCTTCGACCAGAAAAACTCGTGCGTCTCGGGCAGCTTCACCGCTGGCTCGTTCCCCGCAAAGGCGAGCTTGGTCATGCGCAACTCGGCCACCAATGCCTGCGCGTCGGCATTGGCGGACACGAAACGCTCCGTCTCCGCGCTCTCGCGCGCCGACAAGCGCCCGTCCACCCACGACTGAATCTGCAACAACATTTCCGTTTTCATTTTTCCTTTTCGTTTTTCAATCCGGCCAGCAAACCCGCCATCTTGCGACGCGCGTAGAACAGCCGGGACATTATCGTTCCGATGGAGCAGCCCATGATCTTGGCCACTTCCTTATATTCCAACTCTTCAAATTCATGCAGCACCAACACCGTCCGGTGCTCGTACGACAACTGGCCCATCGCCTTGTCGATCCGCTTCCGCAACTCGTCCCGCTCCAAACCCGCCGTCGGGTTGATCGTCACCACCGGCATCTGCCGCTCCACCCCGCCCAACTCTTCGTCCAAGAACTCGATGGACTCGGCCCGCTGCCGTTTGTGCTTCCGCAACTGATCCAGACACAGATTGATCACGATCCGCGTCATCCAGGTCGTGAAGCTCGAGTCCCCGTGAAACTGCTTCAACCGCTGCCAGCCCTTCACCCACGCTGCCTGCGCAATGTCCGTCGCATCGTCCTCATTGCGCATCATGCTGAACGCCCGCGCGTAAATCTTGTCTCGATGCCGGAAGACCAACTGCTCGAACGCCACCATGTCGCCCCGCTTCGCCGCCAGAACCAGATTGGTGTCCTCAGCGGTCAGATAATCGATTTTTTTCGACATTTTAGTGGACGGACGCTCGACTGCCCTATTCAGGAAAGTTCATTTCAATCTCACAACTTGCCCTTCGTACTGGGCAATTGTCCCGCAATGCGCGGATCGCGTTGACACGCCGCATCGGCCGCCTTGGCGAAGGCCTTGAACAAGCCCTCGACCACGTGATGCGGCTCCTCGCCGTACAACAACTCCAAATGCAAATTGCACCGCGCCTCGTTGGCAAACCCCTGGAAAAATTCCCGCGCGAGGCCGAAGCGAAACGCGCTCGACATGTCCTGTTCCTTCTCCGCTTGGGAAATTTTCTTGAACCCCAACCGCTCCATTCCGCGCCACACCAAATAGGGCCGCCCGCTGAAATCCACGACACAACGCGCGAGACATTCATCCATCGGCACGTAAGCCTCGCCGGTGAACGGATTGCGCGGATCAAACCCGTTGCCGTAGCGGCGGATCCCCTTCTTATCCCCGAGCGCGCCGACAAACGCCTGCCCCAGCGCGATGCCGCAATCCTCCACCGTGTGATGCGCGTCCACCTCGAGATCGCCCCGGCACACCAGCTTCAAATCCATCACCGCATGCTTGGCGAACAGCGTCAGCATGTGATCGAAAAACGGAATCCCCGTGCGCACGTCCGCCGTGCCGCGCCCGTCCACCTTCAAACGCAGATCAATCTGCGTTTCTCGGGTCGCGCGTTGTACCTGGGCCTGCCGGATTTTCATCACGTTCAAAATTGCAGCGGTAACAAAGGCAAAGAGAATTGCATCCGGCGAGCTTTTTCAACTTCGCGTCAATTGCAGACCCGTCCGCGACAGGCTGAACTGCACGAACCGCGCCCGCGCATTCGGCGGATGGTCCGTCAACTCCCGCCGCAGCCGCTCCGCCGCGACCTCGTCCTTCGCGAGCAACAACAAATACCCACCGCCCCCCGCGCCCAATAATTTGCCCGCCGCCACGTAATCCCCGATGCGCCGCAAAATCGCCTGCACCGCCGGCGGATTCGTCCCCGCGTCCAGCCGTTGATTCAGCGCCCAACTATTCCCCACCGCCTCGACCAGCGCCGCACGCTCGCACCGTTGAATCGCGTGGAACGCCAACTCCGCGTTCGCCGCAATCTCCCCGATCACCCGCAAATGCTCCGGCGAATTCAGAAAAATCCCGCGCACAATTTCCGCCAGAATGTTTTTCGCCAGCCGCGTGATGCCTGTGTAATAAAGCAAAATCGTCCGGTTCGCGTGCTCGCTCTCGAACAAATGCTCCGGCAACCACCGCAGCGTCGGCCGCTGCGCCAGCCCCGCCGCCGTCTCGATCAACTTCACCCCGCGAAAAATCGCGCCCGCCTGATCCTGCCAGCCGCCGCCCGTCGTCAGCATTTGCTCCAACGCCAGCGTGCGCGTGAACAACACCTCGCGATCCCACCCCAGCCCGCAGACATCCCCGAGCGTCGCCAGCAGCGTCGCCGCGAGAATGCTGCTCGTCCCCAAACCCGAACCCTTCGGCACCGCCGACAACAGCGACACCTCGATCCCGCCGCCAAATTCCCGCAACTGCTCCTCCAGCGTCGCGAACCGCGCCTCACCCTGAAACCGCGGCAAAAATCCCGCCAACGCCAGCGCCGCCTTCGCCAGCGCGAACTCCGTGTCCGGCCGCCCAAACAAATCCACCTGCGCGTACGTCGTGATCCGCTCCTCGCAACCCAAATCAATCGAGCGCAACACCAACTCGCGCCGCTCAATCAATTTCGCGAACACCTGAACCGGCGGTTGCCCGTTCAAATCCACCGCGAGGTTCACCACCTTCCCGCCATACTCCAGGCAATACGGCGGCGTGTCTGTCCAGCCACCCGCCAAATCCAGCCGCACCGGACTCCGCCCCCACACGATCTGATCCTCCTGCGCCGCGCGCCGCGGCCGGGCCGGCGACAACTGCGCCGCGCGCACAATCATCTCGTGCAACAAATCAAACGCCCCCCGCTCATACGCCTCCGCGCCCGCCAGCCCGCGATGCCGCAACACCGCGCCGCGAAACATCCGCTCATGCACCTGCTGCATCCGCTCCAACCCGCCCACACTCGGCACCGCCTCCGCCGGCAACTCCGCGCCCGACTCCGCCCACATCCGCGCCGTCGATTCCAAATCCAATTTGTAAAACACACTCCACCGCCCGTTGCGCCACATCGGCTGCAAACACGCCCGCCGATTTTTCCGCCGCTGCTCATAGACGCGCCGCAAATTCACGCGCGCGCCAATTTCCTCCGCCGACAACCGCGGCAACGCCAGCCAGCGCCGCGCAAATTCCTCGCTCTTCACCGGCTTCGCCGCGAACAACCACTCCACAAACCGCGCCTCCAATTCCCCCTCCGGCAAAACCGGAAACAACGCCGCCCGCTGAATGTCGCACCGCGCCTCGATCCCCGCCGCCTCGCGGCTGATCCCCCGCGCAAAAAACCAATTCGGCGCCGGCCGATCCAGCCACCGCGTCGTCGCGTCCCCCACCGCGCCGCTGAACAAATCGTTCATCCCGTAACACCGCACACACACGTCCCCCGCGCCGATCGGCACGAAATCCAGACACACGCCCGCCTCCAATTTCAGATCCCACGCATTCGCCGGCACGCCCGTCAACACGTGCTCCGACGCCAGTTGCCACGCCCGCGGCACCGTGCTGTTCTCCACCCACAACGTGTGATTCTCCTCCTGCCGCAGCGGAAAACTGAAATGCGAATTCTGCAAATATTGATTCGGATGCCGCCGCGCCCCCATCAATCCCAACTTCGTTTCATCCAACTCCAAATTTTGCAGCGCCGTGATCGACTCGATCAACTGCCGGCTCGTCCCGAAATGATAAAACTCCGCCGCCGGCAACGGCACCACCGCGCTCGTCAACCCGTTCACCTCCGCATCCACCAACGTCGGCGACCGCCCCAGCGCCAGCCCCATCTGCGCATACAATTCGTATTCACCCGCCGCGCCGCCGCCCGC
Organism: Verrucomicrobiota bacterium; assembly: GCA_043757645.1. Lineage (GTDB taxonomy): Bacteria > Verrucomicrobiota > Verrucomicrobiia > Limisphaerales > BJHT01 > BJHT01. The sequence continues at coordinate 1,296 of JAYVOY010000234.1, read as the reverse complement.
GAAAATCCCCCGCTCCGCCTCCCACCCACACTTCCCCATCAGCACCCGCACCGCCCGCTCGCTCAACAACCACATCCCCGTATCGACCACATACAAATACTCCGCCGCCAACTCGCGAATCCGCGCCGGACTCGGCTTCTGCAAAAAGAAACTCAACTCCGTCGGCCGCTCCCGCCGGCTGAAAAACACCCCGAAATCCCGCGCCCGTTCCGGCGTCACCCACATCCCCAACCCCAGCACATCCACCTCCGGAAACACCGGCAACTCCCGCCCGAACCGCAACAACACATCCCCGCTCGTCACCATCGCCACCACGTTCCCCGCCGCGTGCGCCAGCACCCGCTGATACTCCGGCAACTGCACCGCCAACAAACTCTGATCCAACCGCTGCCCCCGCGCCCACCGGAACACCGGCACCGGCAGCAACAACTTCCCCGTCGCCGCATAAGCTGGCAGCCGCCGACTCTGCCCGCCCGCGTGCAAAATCAACTTCCGACTCGCCCGCAACCACTCCGCGAAACCCAGCCCCGCCCCCGTCGCCCGCCACCCCTCCGCCAGCAGATGCGCCGTCCCGCCCCCCGACCCCAACCTGCTCCCCGCCGGATCACACGTCGCGAACCACTCCGGCGCCGCGCGCCCCTCCAACGCCGCAAACTCCCCCGCCATCCGCGGCGGCAAACTCAGCAACTGCTGCATCCGAACAGACTTCGTGAACATCGTGCCCCCATCTTGAAAACCCCGCCGCCCCACTGTCGAGCCGATTAACCCCCCTCACTTGTAGGAGACGAGGTAACGAGTCTCTAACTTTTACCGTGCCCCGCCACCCTGCCTGCCATCCCGCTTCGCAATACCCGCAAACCAGATTTGACAGGCGCCCCCGCCAGCTTCCATTTTCCACCCCATGCAAAGCCGCTTTGTGCCGTCGCCCGACGCCGTTTGTTATTCCCCAATCCAGCCACGTCGCACCCCGCGCGCCAATGGTCTCGCGTCCAAAACTTTCCCCGCAACCTCCCGACGGATTTCCCATCTGGTGGTGCTCCTGACCCTGACTCTCATTGCCACCGCCTCTCTATCCATCCCCCTCCGCGCCGACGACTGGCCCAATTTCCGCGGCCCGAATCACAACGGTATCTCCGACGAAAAAGACTGGTCCACCGACTGGCCCGCCAAAGGGCCGAAGGTTTTGTGGCGGGCGAATGTGGGCTTGGGCTTCTCGTCGTTTGCAGTCGCCGCCGGGCGCGCCTACACGATGGGTAATGCGGGCGATCAAGACACCGTCTCTTGCTTCGAGGCCGC
>JAYVOY010000233.1:0-7003 GCA_043757645.1 Verrucomicrobiota bacterium | reverse complement strand
ACGCCTCACTCGCGTTCGCTCCCCACCGGTCTCTGTGTGCATCGCGTCTCTGTGGTCCATTCTTTTGACCACAGAGACGCGATGCACACAGAGAAGCGGCAACATGCCTGCCGTGGTCCCGAGGCCCCCATTTTTTAACCATGCTCGCCTGGACCATTTACCTCTCGTTCCTCGGTGCGCTCGGCGTGTTGCTGCTGCCGGCGGGCGCGGTGCGGGGCGCGCGGATCGTGGCGCTGCTGACCGCGGGCAGCGGGCTGGCGCTTGCGTTGAGCGAGGCAATTCAATTCAAACCGGGGCCAGAAATTCACACGCTCGTTCACGTGCCGTGGGTGCGTTCGCTCGGGCTGGATTATCACCTCGCGTTCGATGGCATCAGCCTGACGCTCGTGTTGTTGACGGGCATTTCCGCCGTGGTCGGCGTGTTGTTTTCGTGGAACGTCGAGAAGCGCGCGAAGGAATTTTTCGCGCTCTACCTCACGCTGATCGGCGCGGTTTACGGCGTGTTCCTGAGTTTCGATTTGTTCCTCCTCTTCGTGTTCTACGAGATCGCCATCGTGCCAAAATATTTTCTGATCGCGATCTGGGGTTCCACGCGGCGCGAATATGGCGCGATGAAACTGGCGCTCTATTCGTTCTTCGGCAGCGCGCTGGTGCTGATTGGATTGGTCGCGGCGTATTCCGTTTCGGGCGGGCACTCGACGGATTTGGTCACGCTCGCCGCGCACACGTTTTCGCCGGAGTTTCAACGCTGGGCGTTCCCGGTCGTGTTCCTCGGCTTCGCGGTGCTCGCGGGTTTGTGGCCGTTCCACACGTGGGCGCCGACGGGTCACGTCGCCGCGCCGACGCCCGCGTCGATGCTGCTGGCCGGCGTGATCATGAAGCTCGGCGCGTACGGCGCGTTTCGCGTGGGGTTGATTTTGTTCCCGGCGGGCGCGCAAATGTGGCAGGGCGCAATCGGCACGCTGGCAGCCATTGGCATTGTTTATGGCGCGGGCGTCGCGCTGGTGCAGAAGGATTTTAAGTTCGTCATCGGTTATTCCAGCGTGAGCCACATGGGTTTTGTAATGCTGGGTTTAATGACCTTGAACTCGCGGGGCCTCGGCGGCGCGGTGCTGCAAATGTTCTCGCACGGCATCATCGCGGCGCTGCTGTTCGGTGTCGTGGGGCGGATGATTTATGACCGCACGCACACGCGGGAATTGTCGCTGCTCGAGGGAATGCGCCTGAGCCGCACGATGCCGTTTGCGGCGGTGACGTTTGTGGTCGCGGCGTTTGCGTCGATGGGGATGCCGGGGTTCAGCGGGTTCGTCGCGGAGTTGCAGGTGCTCGCGGGATCGTGGGCGGCGTTTCCGAAGCTGACGCTGCTCGCGGGCGTGGGCGTGGTGATCGGCGTGGCGTTCACGCTGCGCGCAATGCAAATGGCCTTCTTCGGCGAAACCGCGGCGACTCCGGCGCAGGCACACGACGACGCGGCGCATCCACTGGAACCAATCACGGTGCCGGAGCGAATGGGCGCGGTGCTGTTGATGGGCCTGGCGGTGTTGATCGGTTTGTGGCCGAGCCTGTTGCTCGACTGGATCATCCCGAGTTTTGATTCGCCGTTGTTCGCCGGTTTGCGGAAGGGAGGATTCCATTGAGCACGATGAGCTATTTGGAAGTTCTCCGGTTGGCCGCGCCCGAGGGCATTCTTGTCGTCGCAGCGCTGGCGATTCTCGGGGTCGATGTCGGCGTGGTGCGGCACGAACCGCGCGCGAGCCGGCTCGCGTTTGCGAATGCGCTCGCGCTGTTCGGCTGCGGGCTGTCGTTCATTTGGATGATGATGCCCGGGCATCCCGGCTCGGTCGGGGGAATGCTCGTGGTGAGTCCGCTGACGCAACTGGTGAAGCAGTCGCTGCTCGTGCTCTCGGTGCTCACGCTGCTGCAATCGTGCGAGACGAATTTCTCGGAGCACCTCGGCGAATACTTCGCGCTCGTGCTGCTCGCGACCGTGGGAATGATGCTCGTGGTGAGCGCCGAGGACACGCTGATGATTTTCGTCGCGCTCGAATTGACGAGCCTCTCGCTCTACGCGCTGACGGCCTTCAACAAGGCGGACCCGCATTCGGCGGAAGCGGCGTTGAAATATTTCCTGTTCGGCAGCGTGGCGGCGGCGTTCGCGTTGTTCGGCCTGAGTCTGCTCTACGGCGCGACGGGCGCGACGGCGCTGCCGGCCATCGCCGCGGCGTTGAAGGGCAAGGCGCTCACGCCGCTGGTGGCCGTGGCGCTCGTGATGATCGTGACGGGATTTGGCTTCAAGATCGCCGCGGTGCCGTTCCATCTGTGGGCGCCCGATGCGTATCAGGGCGCGCCGACGCCGGTGGCGGCGTTGATTGCGTCCGGCTCGAAGGTCGCGGGATTTTTCATTCTCGCGAAGGTCATGATGCTCGGCTTTGCGGGAATGGAGGGAAACGGTTCGTGGGGGAACTACGCGCCGGGCTGGATTCCGCTGCTGGCCGTGCTCGCGGTGACGTCGATGTTGCTCGGCAACCTCGCCGCGCTGGCGCAGACGAATGTGAAACGCCTGCTCGCCTACTCGGCCATCGCCCACGGTGGCTACGTGCTGCTCGGTGTGCTGGCGAACACGCCGCAGGGCGTCGCGGCGGTCGTGTATTACGCGATCACGTACGGGCTGACGGTCGTGGGCGCGTTCGGTGTGGTGGCGGTGATCGAGGCGCGCACGGGCGGTTGCCGCATCGTGGATTTCGCGGGCCTCGGCCAACGCTCGCCCGTGCTGGCCGCGGGCATGTTGGTCTTTCTGCTGTCACTCGCGGGCATTCCGCCGCTGGCGGGCTTCTTCGGAAAATTCTACGTCTTCGCCGCCGCCGCGAATGGCGCGAAGGAACTGGGCCTGCTCTGGACCGTGATCGTCGCGCTCGCGATGAGCACCCTCTCGCTCTACTACTACCTCAAGGTGCTGAAACAAATCTACGTCCTCGACGCGCCCGAAGGTGCCGCGCCCATCGAAGTCTCCCTCCTTTCGCGCGTGCTCGTAACCGTGATCGCCGCCGCCGTGGTGCTGCTCGGTGCCCTGCCGGATTTGCTCCTGGGCCTGCTGGTGCCCGCGCTGACGGTGGCGGGGCACTGATTGGGATTGGTCGCAAAAAAACGCAAAGGAGCGCGGCGCAGGCTTGTTCCATCGGCGGAACGAGGCGGTTTTTCAGCGTGTTGAAATTATCCTTGTGCGTGTCCCACGTGATGCTCGGGCCGTTGACGGTGGTGACGAAACGCGTGCCCGCCTCGACCGGGCGGGAAGGAGAATCATGCGCCGCGTTTTCGCGGTGGCAAAAGTTCCTTCTGTCTGGGGCGTCAGGCCACGATCGAGCGTGCGTCGGCGAACGTACGCAAAGTGTGTTCGAGATTTTTCGGAGTGCCCGCGCGAGTCTCCCGCGCGCCAGAGGCGGGCGGGTGTCATTCTCACCGTTGTTGGTCCCGGCCAGCACGGACGTTTGATCACTGGGGGAAATCTCCGCCGAATTGATTCGCCTTGATTCACCGTCGAACGCCGCACCATGAAACCCACGCGCCTCGCCGGCTTATATTTTCTCGCCCTGCTCACCGCCGCGCTCGCGCCCGCGCAGGACCGCCCCGCGCCCGACTGGGTGCGCGAGACGGAGAAAGCGCCGTGGCAGGCGCGTGATTCGCAGGCGGAGTGGGTGTTTCGTGACCAGTTGTGGATTGGCGGCGGATGGTTCAATTCGTTCGCCGCGCCGCCGCGCGATGTGTGGTCTTCGCCGGATGGGCGCACGTGGAATCTCGTGGCGACCAACGCGCCGTGGCTGCACAGCGATCTGCCCATGAACCTCGTGTTCCAGGACAAGATGTGGCTCATGGGCGGCTGGCACAACGGCCGCCTCCCGGGCCACTCGGCGAGCGCGCAGGTGTGGAATTCCACCGACGGAAAAAACTGGCGGCAGGTCACGACCGCCGCCGGTTGGTCGCCGCGCATCACGGCGGGCTTGGTCGAGTTCCGCGGGCGCATGTGGATTCTTGGCGGCACGGAAAATTATTATTTCGGCGACGAGAAGAGTTTGAAGAACGACGTGTGGTCCTCCGCCGACGGCAAGGAGTGGAAACTCGAGACTGCCAGCGCCGCGTGGTCGCCGCGCGCCTATCATCAGGCCGTGGTGCTCAACGAAAAAATCTACGTGTTCGGCGGCGGCAATTACGTCCCCGCGTATCACGCGACGAACGACGTGTGGGCCTCGGGCGACGGCGTGAACTGGACGCGTGAAACCGCAGCGGCCCCGTGGCCCGCGCGCCTGTGGTTCTCGGGCGCCGTGTATCGCGACCGGATGTGGGTGCTCGGCGGCTGGTCGAACAAGCCCTCGAAAAATCATGCCGACGTGTGGCACTCGAAGGATGGAAAAAATTGGGAGCGGCTCGTGACGAAGACGATGTGGAAGGAGCGCCACGAACACTCGGTCTTCATCTTCCAAGACAAACTGTGGATCGCCGGCGGCATGTCACCCCCGCTCAACAGCGAGGTCTGGTCGCTGCATTTGCCGAAGGATTGGAAGCCGTAAGAAGCGCTCGGCCCGAACCCTCACGAACCGCCCCACCCCACTTTGTAGGAGTCGAGGTGACGAGACTCTAACCTCTTTCCCCGCAGAAATCGTCCAGCGATCCACGGCCCTCGTTCACGCCAGATTCGCTTCCGTTCGTGGAGGCCGAGACGCCCGTGTTTCAAACGGCATGATGACAAGCGAATGGAAAAGGTTAGAGCCTCGTTACCTCGGCTCCTACAAGGGTGGGCGCTTACGCCAACAACTCCTTCACCACATTTCCATGCACATCCGTCAGCCGAAAATCACGGCCGGCGTGGCGGAACGTGAGGCGTTCGTGATCGAAGCCGAGCAGATGCAAAATGGTCGCCTGCAAATCATGCACGTGGACGGGCTTCTCGACCGCCTGAAAACCGAACTCATCCGTCGCGCCGTGGGCGTACCCGCCGCGCACACCGCCGCCCGCCAGCCACGTCGTGTAGCCGTGGTGATTGTGATCGCGCCCGTTGATCTTGCCCTCGTTCGAGCCGGGCGTCGGTAATTCCACCGTCGGCGTGCGGCCAAATTCGCCGCCCCAGATGACCAGCGTTTCCTCGAACAACCCGCGCTCCTTCAAATCCGTGAGCAACGCCGCGATGGCCTTGTCGCACTGCTCGGCGAGCTTGCGGTGATTGACCTCGATGTCGTCGTGATTATCCCACGGCTGGCCCTGACCGTGCCAGACCTGCACGAAACGCACGCCGCGTTCGAGCAACCGCCGCGCGATCAAAATCTGCCGCGCCTGCGTGCCCTCGCCGTAGCGCGCGAGCACCGACGCCGATTCGCGCGTGACGTCAAACGCGTCCGCCGCCTCCATCTGCATCCGATAGGCCAGCTCGAACGACTCGATGCGCGCCTCAAGCTGGCCCTCTTGCTGCCGTTGCCGACTGTGGCGCTCGTTGATTTTCCGCAGCAAATCCAGTTGCTTCCGCTGCTCGGGCGCGGACACGGATTTGTTCTCGATGTGCTCGATGAGCCTCTCGATTTTCGTTTCCTTCGTGTCGATGTAGGTGCCCTGAAACACGCCGGGCAAAAACGCCGACTGCCAGTTTTGCGATTCCTGAATCGGATAACCGCCCGGACACATCGCGATGAAACCCGGCAGATTTTGGTTCACCGTGCCGAGGCCGTACGTCACCCACGAACCCATGCTCGGGCGGATTTGCCGCGCGTCGCCGCAGTTCAGCAGCATCAACGAAGGCTCGTGATTCGGCACGTCCGCGCGCATCGAGCGAATCACCGCGAGGTCGTCGATGTGCGCCGCCGTGTGTGAGAACAATTCGCTGACCTCGAGGCCGCTCTTTCCGTACTTCTTAAATTTGAAGGGCGACCGAAACGCCGTGCCGGTCTTGCGTTCCGTCGCGAGATTGCCCGTGGGCAGCAGCTTGCCGTGATATTTGTCGAGTGACGGTTTCGGATCAAACGTGTCCACGTGCGACGGCCCGCCGTTCATGAACAGGTGGATCACGCGCTTGGCTTTCGCCGGAAAATGCGGCGCGCGCGGGGCCATCGGCGACCGCCCATCCGCGGCATTCGCGCGCGGCGCAACGCCCTCGCCACCGAGCAGCGCGGCCAGCCCGAGCGAGCCAAAGCCCACGCCGCAGCGGTTCAAAAACTCGCGGCGTGTGAGGCCCAAATGTTCCGGATTGAAAGCGTGATGACTCATGTTGTGTGGTGTCGTTGCGCGTTAGCAGACGGGCCGTGCCCGGCCCGATTCACCGTGGCGTCGGACCGGGGCTTTGTCGAGCGACGACGGGAAGAAGCGGGGCAAAAGCTCAAAGAACAAAGCTCAAAGCTCAAGGGAATGGCCAAGAACCAAGCGCCAAAGTTGGTTTCATCGGAACTCTTGAAATGCGACTTCTCTTTTGATCGCGTCCCGCAGGGACAACCGAAAATAGCCCGGCACTTCAGTGCTGGGATTGCGGAATGGTGGAGCTGAAAGTCCCGGCAGGGACGACAGAATTTCGGGATCGCATCTGAAGCGGCAGCGGTTTCTTTCGTCCCTGCCGGGACTCGATTCTTGGGCGACGCCTTACCCAGCACTGAAGTGCTGGGCTGTTTTCTTCCACCCTCCGGGCTGCGATTTTTGACCACACGTGCCGCGAAAATCGAGATGCGCCCCCTTGATCCTTGGCGCTTGGCCCTTCCCTTGAGCTTTGAACTTTGTCCTTTGAGCTTTTCCCCCAGCCTCACGCCTTCGCCGTCGCACTCAACTCGCCCGCGCCCGCCGCGCGCCCGAGCTCGCGCTCGGTCTTCAAACGCAGTTGCCCGCACGCCGCATCAATGTCGTGGCCCTTCTCGCGGCGCAGTGTGGCGGTGACGCGCTGGCGTTCGAGCGCGGCGAGGAAGGCGTCCTGCGCGCCCTCGGTGGGGCGCACCCACGCGAGTCCTTCGACCTGATTGTACGGGATGAGATTGACCTT
>JAYVOY010000232.1:0-7007 GCA_043757645.1 Verrucomicrobiota bacterium | reverse complement strand
GCACGCAGTCCGAGGTGAACACCGCGCAGTGGCTCGACAACGGCAACCTCATGCTCACCGAGGCCGGCCCGAACCCGCGCATTCTCGAGGTCAACCGCGCGGGCAAGATCGTCGTCGAGGTGCCGATTAGTTGTCAGAAAACGAATTTCCACATGCAAACCCGCATGACGCGCAAGCTCGCCAACGGCAATTATCTCGTGCCGCATCTCTTCGACAAAGTCGTCCGCGAATACGCGCCCGACGGCAAAATCGTGTGGGAAGTCAAGACGCCGAACTGGGCCTTCACCGCCATCCGCCTGCCGAACGGCAACACGCTGATCAACTGCACCTACGGCAACGTGGTCATCGAGGTTGATCCCGCCGGCAAGACCGTCTGGCAACTCAGCAACGACGATCTCCCCGACAAATTGATCAAGGACGCCTGCGGTGGGCAGCGGCTCCCGAACGGCAACACCGTCATCTGCGCCTACGGCATCGGCGCCAAGCGCACGAAGCTCCTCGAGGTGACGCCCGAGAAAAAAGTCGTGTGGACTTTCACCGAGGAAAAAGGCCCCGGCGTCCACGAGGTGCAAATTCTCGACACGGATGGCAAACCCCTCGAAGGCGCGCCGCTGCGGTGAGCGCGTGGAGCGCCGGACGGCTGCGGCTGGCGCGCGGTTCCGCGGCTCGGTAGGGCCGTCGCTGGGCGCGGCCTCGTTCGGTAATCTGCCGGTTCGGGAGTCCTCTCGCACCGAGGCGAAAGGTTTGAACGGGGAACGCGGCCCAGCCTTTCACCGCTTGTTCTCCGCCGTCTCCGCCGCCTTTCCCACCCGCCGCTCGCGGACGATTTCCTTGTCGATCACGCCGTCCTTCATCACGAGCACGCGCTGGGCGCGGGCGGCGACTTCATCGCCGTGGGTGACGAGGACGATGGTTTTGCCGTCGGCGTTGAGCTTGTCGAGGAGGTCGAGGACTTCGACGCCGGTTTTGGAATCGAGGTTGCCCGTGGGTTCGTCGGCGAGGATGAGCAGCGGGTCATTCACGAGCGCGCGGGCGATGGCCACGCGCTGTTGCTGGCCGCCGGAAAGTTGCTTGGGCCGGTGATCGAGGCGATTCCCGAGGCCGACGAGTTTGGCGAGATTCACGCAGTGCTCCTCGCAATCGGCGAGGTCGCGGCCCTGATAGAAGAGCGGGACGTGGATGTTCTCGATGACGGTGAGTTGGTGGATGAGGTTGTAGGACTGAAACACGAAACCCAGCGTGCGCCCGCGAAAGGCGGAGAGCTGGTCGTCGTTCATCGTGGCCACGTCCTCGCCGCCGAGAAAATATTTGCCCGAGGTCGGGCGGTCGAGACAGCCGAGGACGTTGAGCAGCGTGGATTTTCCCGAACCGGAGGCGCCCATGATCGCGACGTAGGAACCGCGCTCGATCACGAGGCTGACGCCGCGCAACGCGTGAACCGCGACGTCGCCCATGTGGAACGTCTTGTAGAGGTTCTCGATGCGGATGATTTCCCCGGAACTCATCGGCGACGCGTTAATCCCAAGACGGAAGACCTGCCCACGAAACACACGAAACACACGAAAACAAAAAACCAATCCGAAGTCGGCAGGCGTGGCAGAAAATCACCTCTCCGATGATTCCAGAAACTTGCCCAGTGCCCTTCCCTTTCGTGTGTTTCGTGTGTTTCGTGGGCATCAACTTCTTTTATTAAAAATTCAAGGCCCGCTGGGAGCCGCGGGTTTCGGGGCCTTTGCGGGCTTGGCGGTTTTGTCGGGCGCGCCGGCCTCCGGCAGCGGCGTGAGCGGCGCTTTCATTTTGGGCTTCGTCAAGAGCGAGCGCAGGTCTCTGCGCGAACCATCCTTGTTCAAGGAATGCGCACGATTGGTGATCGCCGCGTCGCCAGTGTCCTCGCCGTCCTCGCCTTGAATCGCATCGGCGTTCGCCAGCGCGGCGAGGAGCACCTGGTCGCCCTCCTTCAGGCCGGATTTGATCTCGATGAAGCGATCATTGAAGAGGCCCACTTCGACCGCCACGGACACATCGCGGCCGGCGCGTTTCACGAAACAAATTTGCTGCCCCCTGGAAGTCGTCACCGCCTGAATCGGCACCGTGAGCACGGCTGGGAGATTCGTGACGACAATTTCCGCGCGCCCCGAGACGCCGGGCTTCACGTCGAGTTGATCGCCGATCTGCACCTCGGTCGTGTACACCTTGAGGTTCGGATTGTAATAACGACTCGTCTGGTCCGGCAGGACGGCGACCTTGCGGACGATCGCCTCGAACTGTTTGTCCGGCAGCGAATCAATCGTGACGAACGCCTGCAAACCGGGTTTGACCTGGCGCACGTGCGACTCGTGAACTTTCACCTCGATCATCATCGACGAGACATCGGGGAGTTTGATGAGATCCTGTTTTTGGCGGACGGTCGCGCCCTCCTCGATCGGCGTGCCCGACGTGGACGTGACGTTCGCGTACACCACGAGGCCATCCGCCGGCGCGGTGATCGTGACGAGCTTCATCTGCTCCGTCAGCAGCGCGAGCGTTTCCTGCTGCAACTTGAGCGTGGATTCCTTGGCGCTCAAATCCGCCTCGGCGGCGAAGAGCAGCGAGGCGTTGCGTTGTTTCACGCGGAGCAGTTCGAGACGGGCTTGTTCCACGGCGGATTCCAACTGCCGCACCTTCTTCGGGAAATCATATTTCTGCGCGAGGCGAAGCTCCTCGCTGGCCTGCGCGATGGTGATTTCCTGGCGCTTCACCGCGAGGCTGTCGGCCTCGAGTTCCGAGCGCGTGGCGTAGCCCTTTTTCTCGAGCGTCGTCGTCCAGTTCAAATGATCCTTCGCGCGCTGGATTTCCTCCTCCGCAATCGTGATGCGCGCCTCGATGCCTTTCTTTTGCTGGGGCCAATCGCCCTCCTTGTATTTCTCGAGATCACTGATGGCGAACTCCACCTTGAGTTCCGCTTCCTTGAGGCCCGCGTCGCCGGTGAGCCTTTGAATCGATAAATCCTCGCGCGCCTTGATGCCCGCGAACTCGGCGTTGCGCACCGTGACGGCCTGCGCCGCGATCTTGTCCTTGATGGCCGTGCCGTCGAGTTCCACCAGCAGGTCGCCCTTCTTCACACTCGTGCCCTCGGGAACAATGCTGAGAATGCGGCTCGTGCCCTCGAGTTCGCAGCGCACGACCGTCTCGACCACCGCGCGCAACGTGCCGCCCTCGACGAGCGAAACGAGAAAATCCCCGCGCTTCACCGTGTGATAACTGTTCTGGCTCGCGGGATTTTTCGCCGGACGAAAAACGAGCGCGGCAATGGCCACCAGCGCAACCACGCCCAACACACTCAAGAGCGGCCGGGCGCGCAGAAATTGCAGCAGGCGTCGCGGGACGCTGGTTTTTTCGGGGCTGGTCATTTGCCAAATAATTTTTCCGGGGCCACCACTTCCTGGCCGGGCTTCGGCGGCGGCGGCGTGTTTGGGCCGGGCGCGGGGCCTTGCGGTTCGAGCCACCAACGCGCGCGGTCCGTTTGCAAGAGGCCCGTGTCGAGCAGCAGTTTCCAGCGCGCGGCGTGGTAATCCACCACGGCTTCCGTCACGGCATTTTGCGCGGCCACGAGGGCGGTTTGGGCTTCCAACTGATCGCGGATTTGCGCGCGGCCTGCCTGCAACAACAACTCGGCGCTCTCGACGCGTTTGTTGGCGAGTTCGAGCGCGTTCTGCTGAATGACGTGGTTCTCCCGCACTTGTTCAAGAATGCGCACGCTTTGCCGCAAACTGTCGCGCGCCGCATCCAGCGCCGCCGCCAGCACGCGCAACTGCCGCTCGAAATTGAGGATCGTCGCGCGGTATAAATTCCGCTGCCGCACGCGGTCCAGCGGCAAATCCAACCCCAGCCCCGCCGACGCGCGAAAGCGGCTGAAATCAAACTTCGCGTAATCCACCGCGTCCGACGTGAGGCCCGCATCCGCGATGAACGTGAGGCCCATTTTCAATTGCGACGCGGCGACCGTGAGCTTGCGCTTCGCGTCCTCGAACTGATCGATGTTGTTCAGCAAATCCGCGCGCTGACTCACCGCCAGTTCGTAGGCGCGCGTGTCGTTGAGGTTGATCGGCAGGAGGCCCGTCTGGGTCAGGCTTTGCAGCGCGGTGTCCTCCAGAAAAATCGCCGTGCCCACCGGCAGCGTGAGCGTCTGCTTGAACTGATCCAGCTCCGCGCGGAACGCCTGCGCCGCGTTGATGTAGGTGCTCTTCGCGCGCAGTTCATCCTGCCGCGCCTGATCCGCCTGGAACGCGGGCAACCGATCCTGCGCCAGCGCCTCGGCGCGTTCGCGGGCCTTCACGAGGTTGAGATAATTCGCGTAGCTGTTTCGCACGATGTCTTTGCGCTGAAGCAAACGGAAATACGTCGTGACGATCTCCACCGCGAAGGATTTTTGGAAATGGCTGTAACTGCGAATGCCGTAAATCACGTCGCGCTCGGCCTGCTTGAGATTCTCCGCCACGACTTCGACACCCGCGCCGCGCAACAGCGGCTGCGTGAATTTCAGCGACAGCGTCGTGAGAATCGAGCGCCCCGGGCTGTCCGTCAGGCTGAAGTAGCGCAACATGTCGCTCACCAAACTCGCGCTCACCGTGCCGCCCGTTTGCAAGAGCTGCGCCACGGACAACTGCCCGTCGCCATTGCCCGTCACGGATTTGTCGGACGCGCGATTGAGCGAGGTGTTGAACAGCGCGACCGGCTGTTTCTCGAATTCGTGCCGCTCCGTCGTGAGCGTGAGCGCCGCGAGATAAAGCGTCTCCTTGCGGAATTGATATTGGCGATTGTTCGCGAACGCCAAGCGCAGCGCGTCCTCGAGCGTGACGATTTGTTCGCCCGTCCGCACGCGCCCCGCGATGAGTTCCGCCGCCGGAATGTCCTTCGGCGCGCGCGCCGAATACGGCGTGTCGATGGTGAAGGCGTTCGTGTGTCCGAGAATCGCCAACTCCTTTTCGCTGAGAATTCCATACACCGCGCGGTCCGCCGCCCCGCGATAATAAGCGCTCGAACACCCCGTCCCCAGCGCCGCGACCAACGCGATTCCCGCCCCCGCCAACCGCAGCGCCGGCCCCAACCTCACGCGCCGCCCTTGCTGGGCCGGCGCTGGGCGGAGACGGAGCGCGCGTGCGGGATCACATTCATTCGGCTCGATCATCGGTTCCAAAATTCAGCGGCGGCTCGTGACAAAAATACGTGCAGCCGCGGGCCAGCGGGTGTTTCGGAGCGCGTGCAAGGAACCGTCAATCGCGGGTGAAGTCAAGGAATGCGTCCGCGAGAAAGCCGCAATCGAGGGGCATCCCAACACTGCCGCCGATGCCGCAGGGCTTGCGGAGCGCCGAGCACCGGCTCGGCGTGACCGTGCGGCGTTCACTTCGGCCACTCGCCATTCACCAGCTCGCGCCCGACGAGTTGCGCGGGGTCGAGCACCACGTGTTTCACGCGCTGCCGCTTCCATGTGTACGTCGCGTGAACAAGTCCCTCGCGCGTCTGGAGGATCGCCGGGTAGCTGTATTCGCCGGGCGTGTTTTCGAGCACCAGCGCGGCCTGCCACGCGCGGCCGTCGCGTGAAACAGCAAGATTCAGCGGCGAACGGCCCTTCGCGGTGTGATTGTAAATGAGCAAATGCCGGCCATCGCGCAGTGTCACCGCGTCCGTGCCCGCGTTGGGATTCGGCAAGGCCGTGAGCTTCATCGCGCCCCAAGTCTTGCCGGAATCCTCGGAAGCGATTTCAAAAATCCGGCTCTGCCGCGTGCGCCCGAGCGCGAGCAACTTGTCACCCCCCAGAAACAAAATGCTCGGCTGGATCGAGCTGATCGCCCGGCCGTCATTCACCGGACCGATGCGCTGCCACGTCTGGCCGAGGTCACTCGTGAGTTCGAAATGAACGCGCCAGCCGTCGTTCTCGGAACTGGACCCGCAGAGAATATCGCCATTCGGCAATTGCACCGGCTTGTTCTTCACCGGGCCGTCGATGCGGTCGGGCAACCGCCGCGGGGTGGACCAAGTTAGTCCACCATCGCTCGAGGTCGTGAGCATTCCCCACCACGTGTTCGGGCTGGGGCCGGCCTTGTAGAACAGCAGCAACGGCCCGTTCTTCGGCTGAAACAAAACCGGATTCCACGTCGGGTGCCGGTGAACTTTGCCGTCCGGATCACGCCGCTGAATGCCGTTGGCAACCTCGACCGGCGCGGTCCACTGCCCGCGGACGTGCCGCGAGAGCCAGATGCCGACGTCGGGATGCTTCTCGTGCGTGCCGCCAAACCACGCGGCCACCAATCCGCCGTCGCCCAATTCCGCAAGGGTCGAAGCGTGGCAACTCGGAAACGGCGCGGTGTCGAAAATGAACTCCATCTTGCTCAAGCCCGGCTGCGCGCCCAGCCCCGCGCCCCCGGCGGCCTTCGCCGCCCCGGTTGCGGCGACCCAATTCCACGAGGTCAATTCGTGTTTGCCATCGAGCTTGCGCCACACCACGACCTTCGCCAACCGGCTCGCGCCGTTGTCCGCCACCTGGAGCGTGAGCCGGAAGTTCAAGCCCGCGACAACCTGTCGCTCGGCCTTCTCGACACTTTGCAGCGTGAACTTCGCATCGTGCGTCGCGACCGCGAATTTGGCCGCCGCCAGCACATCCGCATCGCGCTCCGAAACGCCGCCGAACCCGCCAACGAGCTGCGCGAAACTCCACGGCACAATCGAGGCAATGATGAGTAACGACATGACGAGGGTGTGGGTGAGGGGTTTGGGGTTCATGGGATTTTGCAAAATTTCAGCCGCGCGAAAGGGTCGGGGAAAAAGCTCAAAGGACAAAGTTCAAAGCTCAAGGGAAGAGCCAAAATCCAAGCGCCAATCGTTAGAATTGGGGCGCGGCTACGGAGCGCGACGCTCTGGCCACGGTGGCGTTTAGCCGAATCCATGCGGTTGGCGGAGCGCCGCCGTCTCGGCGGCTCACGGCGTGGGCGGTCCGGCGCGGCCATTGGCACCCCAAAATTTTGGGTCAC
>JAYVOY010000231.1:0-7009 GCA_043757645.1 Verrucomicrobiota bacterium | reverse complement strand
CGGGAAAACTCAGCGCGAGCAATTCGTCAGGCTCCGGCGCCAGCGCGGCGAGCTTCACTGTCCCCCCGCGCATTTATGATTTTTCACCACCGCTGGGTTCACCGGGAACGCCCGTTGTCATCAACGGCGCGAACCTCACCAACACAACGGCGGTCCGTTTCAACGGCACGACCGCAACCTTCACCGTCACGAGCGAGCAGCAGATCAACGCCACCGTTCCCGCCGGCGCGACCGACGGTCCAATCACTGTCGTGACTCCGGTCGGCTCGGCGGACAGCGGCACGAACTTTCAAGCGTCGTCGCGGCCCGCCATCACCGAGGTTGCGCCGCTCGCCGCCACCGCCGGGAGCACGGTGACGATTTCGGGCGCGAATTTTCTCGGCACCGTCACGGTGCGATTCAACGGCGTGGCCGCCACGGGCGTGACGGCGACGGGACAGGGCACGCAGTTGAGCGTGCTGGTTCCAGCGGGTGCGACCACGGGGCCGCTCACCGTCACCACGGCTGGCGGCACGGCGACGAACGCGCAGAACTTTGTAACCGGCACCCAGCCCATCATCACCGATTTCGATCCGCCGCTCGGTTCTGTCGGCGATCCCGTCACGATCAACGGCCTCAACTTTTCCGGCACGACCACCGTGGTGAAATTCAACGGCAGCGTCGCCACAGTGTCCGCGCTCTCGGACACTTCCATTCAAGCCTTCGTGCCCACGGGCGCGACCACCGGCCCAATCGCGATCACGACGCCCGCGGGCACGGGCACGAGCGCGACCAATTTCGTCACGGGAAACGGCCCGCTCCTCACGGACTTCTCGCCGGTGGCTGGAGCGGTTGGCAGTCAAATTGTACTCCGTGGGTTGAACTTTTCCGCAGGCGGACTGGTCGTGAAATTCAACGGCGTCACCGCCCCCACCGCCGTCGCCACCGCGCCCGGACAAATCGCGGTGCAAGTCCCGAACGGCGCAACGACCGGCCCGATCAGCGTCATGACAACCGCAGGCACTTCCACCAGCACGAACAATTTTTCCGTCACGGGCGCGGCCCCCTTCATCCTCGGCTTCACGCCGACGAGCGGCCCGCGCGGCATGTCGCTCGTGATCACCGGCATCAATTTCACGCTCGCGAATTCCGTGCGTTTTAACGGCACGCTGGCCCCGACTGCGGCCGTCACCGCGGATTCGCAAATCCAGGTGGAAGTCCCGAACGGCGCGCTCACCGGTCCGATCAGCGTCACCGCGCCCGCCGGCACGGGGACGAGCAGCGCGATCTTTTACGCGCCGCCGCGGCTGACTTCGTTCACGCCCGCGAGCGGCGTGGCGGGTTCGCTGATCACTGTGAACGGAACCAATTTCACCGGCGCGACCACGCTCACCATCGCGAGCACCAACAACACGCGTGTCGCCGTGGCGTTCAGCCTCGTCGCCTCGAACCAACTTACCATTACCATCCCGACCAACGCCGTCACCGGTCCGCTCGTACTGACCACGCCGGGCGGCGTGATTTACAGTGCGACGGCGCTGGGCGTGGTGCCGCGCGTGGACAGCTTCGCGCCGACGCTTGGGCCTGTGGGAACGAGCGTGGTGTTGCAGGGGCAAAATTTTGCGAACGCCAACGCGGTGCGATTCAACGGCGTGGCAACCACGTTCACCCTTGATTCACCAACACAAATCACCGCGACCGTTCCCGCGGGTGCAACGACCGGGACCATACAAATCACGAGCGCCGACGGCGGCACGGCGAGCACCGACAGCTTCCTCGTCACGCGCGCGACGGACCTCGCGATCACGCAGTCTAACGCGCCCAACGTGTTTCTGCTCAACCAGCCCGCGACGTTTTTTTTCACGCTCACGAACCGGGGACCTTCGACGGTCACCGGCGTCACCGTGCAAGACACGTTCCCGGTCGGGATGCAGTTCATCGCGGCGACTTCGAGCGTGGGCACGTGTTCCTTCAGCGGCGGGAAATTCACCTGCGCCATCGGCGTTTTCTCCAACGCCGCGTCGGCGAGCATCACGCTCAACGTGTTCAATGCGACGGCGGGCGTGGCCTTTCATCAGGTCAGCGTTTCCGCGCTCGAGGGCGACACGCGTAATTCCGACAATCTCTCGCAAGCCCTCATCGCCGTCCTCAGCGACGCGCAACGCACGCTCACCGCGCGCCACGTCGCGGGCACCGCGGGTGTTGAAATCACCTGGCCACTCGTGCTCGCGCCGATCATTCCGCTGCTGCAATCAGCCCCGGTGATCGCGCCGAATCCGCCGTGGAATTTTGTGGGCCTCACGCCCGGCCTCGTGACAAACCAAGCGATCGTGTACCACGCGATCACGCAGGACACGAGCGGCGGGCCGTTTTTCTTCCGGCTGAAAACGCCGTGAAAATCGGCCGCGCCCTTTGAAGTGTTGCCGCTTGGCACTGTCCGGAATTTTTTCGCCATCATTCTCCTTTATTGCCGTCAGCCTACCGCGCCATTGGGCAATCGGATCGCAAGGCAAAAAATACATGGCGAAAAATAAAGACCGGAAATGGTCTCGGAGAGCGGACGGTTCAAACTATTACGGCCCCCACTGTTTCGCGAGAAAGACGACCTTCACCACGTCCGCCGCGCCGTCCGCTTACGGCACCGATTCCACGCGGATGTTCCCCAACTCGCTCACGCCCAACTCGAGCAGCGACGCGTTGTGGTACAACTCGAGGCGCTTCTTGGCGGGCGGCGCGCCGGCGCGCGCGCGCTGCCGGTCGAGTTCATCCAGCGAGAGAATATCCAACGCCACCGGGTCGGTGCTGAAACGCAGTTGATTGAGCGCGGCGGAATAATGCAGCAGCGATTTGTACTCGCCGAAATACTGGCAATAAATCGCGTCCACCACGTTCAGCACCAAGTGATCGGCCACCGGTGCCAGCGCGAAAATTTCCGGCACCGCCGCGGCCAACCGATCGGCGTCCACCTCGAAGCGGTGGCTGTTGTCCACGCTGCCGAGCGCCAGATTCAGCAGCGTCCCCGTCACGCCCGCGCGATTGTGATTCAGCAGCGGCGTGACGGTGATGATTTTCGTGAGGTCACTGGTGAGCAATTTCGTGACGAACGATTTCCGCCCGATTGCTCCGCCTTGCCGTCGGAATTCGAAATCACCCCAGATCAATTGGCCGATGAACGGCGATTCATAAAACTGCCGCTCATCATAGCCCGCCTCGTTCGCGCCTTTCACCCGCACGCCGAGCCGCGCGCCCAGTTCAAAAAATCCCGCCTGCCGCAAATCCGTGTCGTAGCGATCCCAGATCACGATTTGCCGCGCGGGATGGCCCGCAGCGAGCAGACTCTCCACCAACGCCGCGACCACCGTCGGCCGCGTCCCACTCGCCGGGCCGGGACTCGAATACACCTTGAAGCCCACGACATCGCGTGGCGAAACCAGACTGCGCCACGCCTCCGTTTCATTGGCTTTTCGCGTCACTGCCGGCAGCCCGCGCCGCACGAGATTTCTGATGACCGCCGCATTCGGCGAAAACGCCTCCGACGCCGCCGAGTCCTGCACGGTCACGACACGCGCGCGCGCCTGCGCCGCCGGGACGGGACGCAGCTCCGCCGCCGTCGCCGTCGCGGCTTCCAAGGTTCCCGACAGGAAACCCAGGACCGTGCAGGCGATCAACCAGCGGCAAATTTCGAGCTTAGAGGTGGCGTTGCTTGACACTCAGGAACGCGAGTGTTACCAGCATCGAAAATGGTGACCACACAAAAATGGGGCGGCGTCCTTCCCGCGCTCCTCGCCGCCGCCCTCGTTCTCCTGACCGCCTGCGGCCCCCCTGGACCCAAGGCTCTGCTCGAAGGCGAACGCCTCATCCGCGAGGGCAAACCCGCCGCCGCGATCGAACCCCTCAAGGACGCCACGCGCCACCTCCCGCGCAATCCCCAGGCATGGAATCATCTCGGCCTCGCCTATCACGGCGCGGGCCGCTTGCAGGAAGCCGCCGGCGCCTACCAACGCGCGCTCACGCTCGATCAAGGTCTCAGCGCCGCCCGCTACAATCTCGGCTGCGTCCTCCTCGACGCCAATCAACCCACCGCCGCGCAAAACGAGTTGCTGAGCTACGTCAACGTCACGCCCCGCGACCCCGCCGGCTGGCTCAAACTCGGCACCGCGCAAATGCGCCTGCAACAGTTCGAACTCGCGGATCGCACCATCCGCCAAGCCTTGTCCCTCAATCCAAAACTGCCCGAGGCGCACAATTCCCTCGGCATGATTCAGCTCCGCCGCCAGCACATGCGCGAGGCGCTCGGATTCTTTCAATCCGCCCTGCAATTCCAGCCCGACTACGCGCCCGCGCTGTTGAATCTCGCGCTCGTTTACCACCAGCACGTGCCCGTCAAAAATCTCGAGACCCGCCGCTACGCGCTGCAGAAGTACAAGGAATATCTGAACCTGAAACCGCGCCCCGCCAACGCGGCCGCCGTGCAGGAACTCGCCGCCAATCTCGAACGCGAACTCACGCCCGCAGCGCGCGTCACTTCGCCCCCGAGCGTCGCGCAAGTGCAGGTCTCCACCAATCTCCAAGCCAAAGCCAGCAACGCGCTCGCCGCGATTTCGAGTGCTTCTCCCAAGCCGGCGCCGCCCCCGGCAGCGACTCCGAAACCCGAGCCGCCCGCACTCAAACCCGATCCCTCCCGCGCTGACAACCATGTTGCCAGCGTTCCCAGTCCCGGCCCGAAACCGCCGCCGCCGCCCGCGCTCCCGCCCAAGCCCGCCGTCACCGGCGACGGCGCGCGCGCGACCCCGCCGCCGCCGCGCGTCATCAAGTCGGCGACCGAACCCGCGGCCACCCTGTCCACCGAGTTTCCATCCGCGCCCGTCGCCGCGCCGCTGACGCGCGGCACCACCCGCACGGATTTCCCGCCGCCGCCGCCCCCGATCATCACGCCCGCGCCCGGCAACCCCGCATTCCCGTCGGCCGTCACCACAACCCTTGCCCCCGCAGTTTCGCCGCCCGTGATTTCCCGCACCGCACCCATCCCGCCGATTTCTCCGGCGACGAGCATTTCCAGCACCCCGCCGCCCGCGCCCGATTCCACGCGCTATGTTGTCCAAAATGAGCCGGTGAAAATCAGCCAAGCCGACGTGGAAAAAGCCGGCTTCTGGGCGCGCAACAATCCGGTGAATCTCTTCCGCTCCAAACCCAAACCCGCCCGTGTTGTCACGCCACTCAATCCCGGCCTTGGCAAACAAAACGTTGCTGTCACCGCCAAATCCACGCCGGTGCCTCCCCCCGTCGTCGCGTTCGTTGCGCCCGCCGCCCCGAAACCCGCGCCCGCCGCGCCCGCGATTTTCCCACATTACAACTACCGTCATCCCGCCCCCCCGCCCGCGGGTAATCGCGCCGAGGCCGAACCTCTTTTCATCCGTGCCGCCGCCGCGCAAAAAGACGGCGACCCCGAGCCGGCGCTGCAAAATTATCGCGCCGCGGTTTTGCGTGATCCCGCCTTCTTCGAGGCTTATCACAACCTCGGCACCGTCGCCTACGAAGCCGGTTATCTGCCCGAATCACTGACCGCCTTTGAATCCGCGCTCGCGCTCAATCCCCGCGCCGCCAACAGCCGCTACAATTTTGCCATCGCGCTTCGCAAAAGCGGCTTCCCCCAAGACGCCGCCAACGAACTCGAGCGCACCCTCACCGACGAGACCCGCGACGTGCAGGGCCACTTCGCCCTCGGCAATCTCTACGCGCAACAACTCCGTCAGCCCGCGAAAGCGCGCACCCACTACGAACGCGTCCTCCTGCTCAATCCCGACCATCCGCAAGCCACCAACCTGCGCCAATGGCTGCGCGAACACTGAGCCAAGCCCCGTCCTTGTAGGAGACGAGGTAACGAGTCTCTAACTTTTCTCCGCGCGGAAATCGTCCCGCCTGCCGCGCCAATGCCCGCGTGAAAACTGAGCCAAGCCCCGTCCTTGTAGGAGACGAGGTGACGAGTCTCTAACTTTCTCCGCACGCCCATCGCCCCGCCTGCCACCCAATGGCCGCGTGAAAACTGAGTCTGCCCGCGTGAAGCGGAGCGCCGATCTCCAAATCGGCGCGTTGACGTCAGTCAGCCTCACGTCACGGGCACAAAGTCCGCAAAAGCAAACGGGGAAAACGAAACGGGCAATCCATCCCGAATTCCGAAGCCTGGACCTGTGATGGGGCGCGCGAAGCGCACGAAGAGAGCGAAAGAGGACCGTCGGCAGTTGTAGTGCCGCCGTCTCGGCGGCTCACACCGTCCGAACGGAGCTAAGGAAACGCTGAACAAAGCGCCTGAACCACTCACTGGCACTGCTGGACACTAATGGAATCAGGGCCATCGGGTTGGGCTGTTAGTGCTGGTTAGTGTCCATTAGTGGTTAAATCAGCGCTTCCCTAATGCTCGCTTTGGCCGTGGGGTAAAAAAATCCACCGCAGGGTGACCTCAAAGTTGGTGC
The DNA here is from genome assembly GCA_043757645.1 of Verrucomicrobiota bacterium. Classification (GTDB taxonomy): domain Bacteria; phylum Verrucomicrobiota; class Verrucomicrobiia; order Limisphaerales; family BJHT01; genus BJHT01. The sequence goes on along the minus strand of JAYVOY010000231.1, from coordinate 560 downwards.
GTCAATCGCCGCGCGCTTTTGGTTCACCGTTCAGTGAACATTTTGTGCCGTGGAAAATGCGCGCCTCCGCCCCGTTTGGATGGTGTGAGCCGCCGGGACGGCGGCGGTCCTACGGCATCGTTACGGTTCAGCCCGCTCAGGTTCCCGCCCCACGCGCCGATAAGCTAACCCGGAGGAAGTGTCGCCCCTCGCGACCCCCCCTGTTGTATGAGCTTGGAGGAACTCGACCTGGCGTGGTTCGACTTTGCAGTATTGCTACTGCTCTGGGGCGGCCTGCTGCGCGGACGCGCCAAGGGCATGTCGAGCCAGTTGCTCGAATTGCTCCAGTGGCTCGGCACCGTTTTCGTCGGCGCGCTCCTCTACCGCCCCGTCGGCCACTGGCTCCAGCCACATCTGCAAGTCAGCTCCGTCGCCACCAACGTCATCGCCTTTCTCCTCATTGGCGCCTTGTTGAAACTCGCCGTCGGACGCCTCCAAAACGGCATCAGCGACAAACTCCTCAGCGGCGATTACTTCGGCCGCCTCGAATATCCCCTCGGCATGTTGGCCGGCGTGCTCAT